>NZ_JAYSBG010000281.1:0-4698 GCF_041915505.1 Rhodoblastus sp.
CGATCGACCAGATCACCGTCGACCAGTCGATCTTTTCGAAATCCGGATGGGCCGCGTAATGCGGCTTGACGATCGCCTCGATGAAGGCGCCGAACGGCATGGACGGCGGCAGCGGAAAGGCGATCGCCGAACAGAAGGAAAGATGCTGCTCCCAATGCAGATAGACCACCCGATTGCCGTGGAAATTCTTTTCCAGATCGCGGAATTCGATGTGCTTTTCGTAGTCGGGCGTGAGGGCGACGACGGACATGGTTCTCTCCCGTTTTTTTTGCGGGCGCGGCCTTTCCGGCCGCGCCATTCTTGTTGTCTTGCGAGCGGTTAGACGGCGGTCTTGATCTTCTCGGCCTGCCACTCGTTCCACAATTTTTCGTCCGGTGAGCCGACATAGTCCATATTGTCCGCGCCGACATTCATCCGGTAATAATTCAGCACATCGGGAATGGTGGCGCCGCCACAATTGCCCTGGAAGATCTGGTGCACCGGCAGCCAGGCCTGGGCGAATTTCTCGGGCTCGGCGTCGAAGATGTCTTTGCAGCCGTCCGAGCAGAAGTGATAGGTTTCGCCGCGGAACTGCGTCTTGCGGAAGCAGATCGTGGTCGGGTCGCCCGGCTCGGTATAGCCCATCGGAATCTGGCAGGTCTGGCAGAGCTGCGGCAACGCCATATTGTAGAAGCGCTTGCCTTCCTTCGCCTGTTGAGCCCACATCTCCCAGCGCGGGCGGTAATATTTGTCGAACGTGTTCGGATATTTCTCCGACAGCCAGTCCAGATGCTTGGCGTCCGGGATCCAGGTGTGGAACGCGGCGGCATGGGTATATTGATAGAAGATCGCCCAGTTCTGGTGCGAGATATGCTCGGCCTCGGCGGTCGCGATATCGGCATATTTCGGCGGGCGCAGACCGTAGCGCGCGAGATCCTGGAACAAGGCGCCGCCGGCCTCGGTGAAATAGATTTCCCAGGCTTCCTTCCAGGACATCACCGGCTTGGGCAGCATGTAATCCATCATCATGGCGACGAGGCCGAGCACGCGATGGCCGCGCCAAAACCATTTGTCGACCCATTTCTGCACGATCGGCAGATTGTCCGGATGCTGCTCCAGCAGGAACTTGATGACCTCGATGCCGAGCGTCATGTGACGGCTTTCGTCGGATTGCGCCGAGAAGCCGAAGGTCACGGTGGACATGTCGCCGTTGTAAGCCGCGCCCGACATGAACGGCACGAACAGCAGGTTCGTCAGCACATATTCGAAGGCGAAGCCGATCGCGATCATGAATTCGAACGGGCCGGCCGAACGAGCGTCGTCGAAGAAGCTCTTCGGCACCGAGAGATACCACACGCGGTCATGCATGTGCGGGAACTCGCCGATGCCATCGAAATATTTGTTGTAATGGCTGATGGTGTGGATCTGCGTCTGGATGTGACGCAATTCGTCGAGCGACTGCATCTGCGCCGCGACGCGCGGGCCGACGCCGCGCAAATGACGGCCGGCGAAGGCGAAGCCGCGATGGGCCTGATATTCCTCCGGCGAAATGCCGGTCAGGAACAACTTGACCACATTGGCGTAACGCCCGTCGGAAAGGCCGGTCTGACCATTGTTCTGGGCGAAGGCGTCGAGCACCGCATAGAGCTTGCGCTCCTTCTCCGCCTGGAACTTCCAATAGGCGTCCATGGTCAGGCGGAACGGGTCTTCCCAAGCCGACCAGTCCTTGATCTTGATGCCTTCAAAGGTGTCGTAGGGGAATACCTTGTCCATCGGCTGATAGCTGGTCTCCCAATCGAGCCCGCGGGTCATATGCGCGTAGCGCTGCTTGAGACCGAGTTTCTTGGCGGTCATTGTTTCCTCCCGAATGTGCGTTCCAGATCCTGGATCAATGTTTCCAGCCCACGGTGAACCGGTCGTCGTCCTCGTCGAGATGGCCGGCCATCGAGATCAGGACGAGGTGGATTTCCTGCGGGTCCCATTCGCGGCCGAGACGCTGCTCGACCGAGGCGCGCTTGACGATGATCTCGCCCTCGCAGTCGAGCTTGACGGCGCCGGGCATGTTGAGAACGCGCACGCCCGGATTGTCGGCGAGGATCGCCTCGATGATCGGACGCGCGTCGTCATTGTGATAAAGCGTGATGGACGCAATCTGCGACATGGCGGCTTTCTCCCTCAGAGCGTCAGGCCGAGCGCGCGCGCCCGCTTGATGGCGGCCTCGCCGGCGGCTTCGGCGAGCGCGCCGTTATCGCCGATCAGCGCGGCGGACAAAGGCTTGGCGGCCTCGACCGCGCGGCTGATCCAGTCGACGGCCCATTGCGAAACCAGAGCGCGGTTTTCGGCGCTTTCGGCGGCGACGGTCTTGATGACGCTGTCGCTCCATTTGCCTTCGTCGGCGCGCCAGTCGCTCATGAATTCGGTCAGCATGGCGACCGCGATCTGGGCGTCCTTCCAGGCGGGATCGGCCATCTTGTAGACGAGGTCGAACACCACGCCGTTGATCGCGAGCGTCTGGGCGACGAAGAGCTGGAAGAAATCGCGCTCGACCAAAGTGTCCTCGACCAGCTTGCGCACGCCCTGCCAGGCGGGATCGTTGATCCAGACTTCCTTGGCGAGATCGAGGCTGACGCCGGTCTGGCCGTCGAGCAGCAGGCCGATGCGGCTGACGATCTGCGCCATGCCGAGATGATCGCCGGCCGAGAAGATGCAGGGCGCCGTGACCGCCGTGCCATAGCCGCGCTGGGTGATCTCGGTCATGTTCATATTGGCGCCCCAATGCAGGTGGCGCAGCGGCAACAGGCCGAATTCGATCTGCTTGCGGGCTTCCGGCGTGATCTTCTCGATCAGGCCGCGCTCCTCGGCGAAGGTGAAGGCGCGCTCGGCCGCCTGGTTCATATTGGCGCGCGAGATATTATAGGTGGCGTAATAGAACTGGCGGGGGTCGAGGGGCTTGTACCAGTCCTCCATGACCACCGCGGTCTTTCGCGTGTCATAGACCCAATATTCCGGCTCCCACAAAGGCTTGTAATGGAAGTTGGCGGTCGCCTGCACGTCGAGCGTCGCTTCCTGATAGCGCGTCGCCGGCTTGTCCGCGCCGAGGCGCCGCGCGACATGGCCGAAGGTCTGTCGCTTCGGCTCCATGTCCAATGTTTTAATCTGAACGGTCATTTCGATCCTCCCAAGAACGAATGGCTTATTCGGCGTCGCGCGCCGTCGGGTCGGCGGCGTCTTCGGCCGCATTCTTGACCCGCCGCAGCAAGCCGGGTTGGCGCGAACGCCAGGCCTGGCGCTCCAGCGCGTCGGCCACGGCCGGTTCGGGCGGCAGAACGATCGCGTTCTGCAATTCGCAAAATTCGTCGAAGGCGCTGAAAGGCAGGATCAGCTCGACCGCGAGATCCTGATCGTTGACGGAGAATTCGAACTCGACATAGCGGCCGAGCCGCGAGCCGATGATGCGGACATATTTGCGCATCGGGGCGTCAGGGCGCACGTTGTCTCGCGCGCCGCCAATATCTTGGCGACCCATGCCAGCTCCCTCCCAGGACTTTTGTCGTTCGTTGCGAGGGCGGAGCTCGTTGATCGGCCCCTTGCTCTCGGTTGCCGACTTATCTACGCTCTGAGAAATCGACAGTCAACAAAAATCTCGATATTTTTTCGGAGCGCGATTCTCATTATTTTGTCGATAATCGTGACTTTCGTCTAGAATTCCTGATAACAATCCACAAAATGGGTTTTCCGGCCATGCCGGAACACCGGTGCCAAGCGGGCAAGAGGGTGAAATGGAAACGGCGGGCGACAGATTCGGCGACGAGATCGAGCTTCACGCGAAGGCGGGCAAGACCCTCGTCGAAGGCGCGTACGAAACCTTGCGCCGCGAGATTCTCGAAGGCGCGTTCGAACCGGGCGCCAAGCTGCGCACGGAGGAATTGCGCGCGCGCTACAATATCAGCGGCTCCACCATGCGCGAGGCGCTGACGCGCCTGCTCGGCGAAGCCCTCGTGACATCCGAGGGCCAGCGCGGCTTTCGCGTCGCGCCGGCCTCGCTGGAGGATTTCCGCGACCTGACCGAAGTGCGCAAGCTGATCGAGACGGAAGCGCTGCGGCAGGCGATCACCCTGGGCGACGAAGCCTGGGAGAGCCAGATCGTGGCGACCTTCTACCGCCTCTCCAAGGTCGAGGAGCGCCTGGCCGAAGACCCGTCGAACGCGATCGGCGAGTTCGAGGAGCGCAATCGCGAATTCCACCGGGCGCTGATCGCCGCCTGCCCCTCGCGCTGGCTGCATCATTTCATCGGCCTGCTGTTCCAGCAGTCCGAACGCTATCGCCGCATGTCCATGGCGAAGCGCACCATTCCCCGCGACGTCCACGCCGAGCACAAGGCCATTTTCGACGCCACCATCGCGCGCGACGTCGATCTCGCGTGCAAGCTGACCTCCGATCACATCGACCGCACGCTCACCGTCTTGCGCGCCGCCCTGGAGCCGGCCGGAAAAAAGCCGCGCTGCAAGACCGACGAAAAAGTCTAACGCCGGAGATTCCGCCGCCGCTCAAGCGCTCGGCTTTTGCGTCGGATCGCTGACGCGGAACCCTTCATGGCTCTGGTTTTCCACGGCTCGTCGCGTCGGCGTCGTGATCGTTCGCGACAAGGGATTGAAAGAGCGACCGGGGATACGCCTCGCGAGAACGGAACGCTTCGACGACGCCCTCCCTCTTCCCAGC
>NZ_JAYSBG010000282.1:0-4679 GCF_041915505.1 Rhodoblastus sp.
GGACAAGCCGAGCATCAGGACCAAAGCCGCGAAAAAAATTTGGCGAAAGCGGAGGAGCCGCCCATATGGGGCGAAGGCCTGCTCCCTGGCGGGCTGAAAAAATGCGGTCGTCATTGCGGCCTTTCCGGAAGTCTCTTCATGTCCGATCCCGCCATAAGCCTCGAAAATGTCAATCTCTCGCTGGGGAGCGGCGAGGCCCGGACCCATATTCTGAAAGATATTTGTCTCGATGTGGCAAAAGGCGAGACCCTCGCGCTGCTGGGGCCGTCCGGATCGGGCAAATCGACGCTGCTGATGACCATGGCCGGACTGGAGGCGGCGGATTCCGGAACGGTTCACGTCGCTGGCCGGCGCATCGACACCACGGGCGAGGACGAGCTGGCGCGCTTTCGCGGCGGCCATATCGGCGTGGTCTTTCAAGCCTTTCACCTGATCCAGACGCTGACCGCGCTGGAAAATGTCGCCATTCCGCTGGAGCTGGCCGGCGCGCCGGACGCGTTTCCGCGCGCCAGCCGGATGCTGGCGCAGGTTGGCCTTGCGGCGCGCGAAAAACATTATCCGTCGCAAATGTCGGGCGGCGAGCAGCAGCGCGTGGCGCTGGCGCGGGCTTTGGTCGCCAATCCGTCCATTCTGGTCGCCGACGAGCCGACCGGCAATCTCGATCAGGGCGTCGGCGCCGAGATCATGGAGCTGATTTTCGCGCTCAACCGCGCCAAGGGCGCGACTCTGGTGCTCGTGACCCATGACGAGGCTTTGGCGCGGCGCTGCCATCGCATCGTGCGCCTGCGCAACGGGCGCATCGAAAGCGATTCGGCGGCGGTCGCGGAGCGCGAAAATGTCGGCGTCTGAGGTTCTGGGCCGTCGCCGCGCCGCGCAATGGGCCTCGGCGCGCTTCGCTCTGGCTCGTTTCGCCTTGCGCGATCTGCGCGGGGGCCTGCGCTCCTATGGCGTGTTCATCGCCTGTCTCGTGCTCGGCGTCATGGCCATTGTCGGGGTCGACGCCACTTCCCGCGCCTTCCGCGACGGCCTCGCCCAGCAGGGCGCCGTCCTGCTCGGCGGCGATCTCGCCTTCGGCCGCGCCCTCGGCGTCCCGGCCGATCGGGAAAAAGCCTTTCTCGCCGCGCGCGGCGCGGTCAGCGAAGTGGTCGCCCTGCGCGTCATGGCCCGCCGCGCCGATGCGCCCTTGTCGACGCTGGTGGAGATGAAGGCGGTCGATTCGGCCTATCCGCTCGCCGGCGCGGTGAAAACCGATCCGCCATTCGAGGGCGGGCGGCGCTTTTCCGACGCTCTGGCCGCGAAGGACGGCGCATATGGCCTCTATGCCGATCCCGCGCTTGGCGCGCGGCTGAACCTCAAGCTCGGCGACAATCTGGAAATCGGCGCCGCGCGCTTCGTCTTGCGCGGCTGGATCGCGACCGAGCCCGATTCGATCGGCGCGATCGGTTTCGGTCCGCGCGTCATGGTGAGCGATCAGGCCCTCGCCGCGACCGGGCTGATTGTTCCGGGCTCGCTGGCGCGCCTGTCGCTGCGGCTGGCGCTGCCCCCGGAAAAAGCCGGCGATTCCGATGTCGCGAGCGTGCAAAAGGCCTTTACCGAAGCCTTCCCCGAGTCCGGCTTTGAAATCCGCAGCCGGGCGGAGCCCTCGCCGCAATTGTCGCGCAATGTCGAGCGTTTCGCGCAATTCCTGTCGCTGATCGGCCTGACGGCGCTGGTGTGCGGCGGCGTCGGTGTCGGCAATTCCATTCGCGGCCTGATCGACCGCAAGCGCAAGACGCTGGCCATTCTGAAGGCGCTCGGCGCCAGCGGCGGCGAGGCCGCGCGTTTCGTGCTCTATCAGGCCATGCTGGTCGCGGCGGCGAGCGCCCTCCTCGGCGCCGCGCTCGGCCTGCTGCTGCCGAAACTGCTGGTGGTCCTGCTCGGCGCCGCTTTGTCGTTCCCGCTCGATCCGGCGGTGGATTGGCGCGACGGCCTGTCCGGCGCCCTGTTCGGGCTGCTGACGGCGCTGGCCTTCGCCGCCGTCCCGCTCGACCGCGCCCGCGCGCTGCCGGCCACCACCCTTTTGCGCGAGGCGACGCTGGGGGAAGCCGGCTCCAACGGTTGGCGCGGCCGCCTTGTCGCGGCGCTGGCGGCGGCGGCTTTGTTCGGCTTCGCTCTGTTCGTCAGCAGCGACCGCGGCCTCACGGCGCAATTCGGCGCGGCGGTCGCGCTCAGCTTCGTCCTGCTCTACGGCGTCGCGCGGGCGATCATGGCCTGCGCGCGGCGCGCGCCCCATGCGCGCAGCCTGCCGCTGCGCCTTGCCATGGCCAATCTGCACAAGCCGGGCGCGCTGACGCCTTCCTTCCTGATCTCGCTCGGCATCGGCGTAACCCTGCTGACCGCTTTGGTCTCGATCGAGCGCAATCTGCGCGCGGATATCGGCGATTCTCTGCCGCATGAATCGCCGAGTTTCTTCTTCCTCGATATTCAGGCCGCCCAGGCCGGGGCTTTCGAGCATTTTCTGCGCGAGCAGGCGCCGGATGGAGCGATCGCCATCGCGCCCATGCTGCGCGGACGCATTGTGAAGGTGAACGGCGTCGCGGCCGAGCAGGTCCAGGCGACCGACAAGGCGCGCTGGGCGCTCGAGGGCGATCGCGGCATCACTTTTTCGGCGAAAATTCCCGAGGGCTCCAAACTCTCCGAAGGCGAATGGTGGCCGGACGATTATTCCGGGCCGCCGCTGGTCTCGATGGAAAGCGGCGTCGCGCAGGGCCTGGGCCTCAAGATCGGCGACAATGTCACGGTCAATGTGCTGGGCCGCACGCTCACCGCGCGCATCGCCAATCTGCGCAAGGTCAATTGGCGCAGCTTCAACATCAATTTCGTGATGGTGTTCTCGCCCAATTCCTTCGCCGGCGCGCCCTTCACCCGGCTGATGACGCTCAGCCTGCCGGAGCGGCCCGATCCCGCGCGCGAGGGCGCGCTGCTGGCGGCGGCGGCCAAGGCTTTTCCCTCGGTCGCCAGCGTGTCGATCCGCGAGACCTTGGCGACGGTCGATTCCCTGCTCGGCAAATTGTCGCTGGCGATCCAGTCCGCCGCCTCGCTCGCCTTCGTCGTCTCGGCGCTCGTCCTGTCCGGCGCGCTGGCGGCGGGGCAGCGGGCGCGGATCTACGAGGCGGTCGTGCTCAAGGTGCTCGGCGCGACGCGCGGTCGGCTGCTCGGGGCGCTGGCGCTGGAATTCACTTTGCTCGGCGCGGCCACCGCCGCTTTCGGCCTGCTCGCGGGGACCTTGGCCGCGGCTTTGGTCTCGCGGCAAGTGCTCGACCTGAATTTCCAGTTCTTTCCGGTTCAGGCGCTGGCGGTGGCGCTCGCCTCGATCGCTTTCGCGGTCGTGCTGGGCCTGGCTGGAACCTGGCGCGTGCTGGGCGAGAAGCCGGCGCGCCGGCTGCGGGAAGACTAACTAATTTGTAATGTCGCGCTCAGGCCTAAGTAAGCCGCGCAGCTTGTTTTTTCGCCCCATCGCCGTCATATTCGGAGACGCCGCGCCGCCTGCGGATCGTCCGGGGCGGGTTTCCTGCGGCAGTCGTGAGGAAACCATGTCCAACTTTGACCGCAACGCCGCTCCCTGGAGCCGGGGTTATACCCGGACGGGCGCCGATGTAGATCAAGGTCTGCGGGCTTTCATGCTCGGCGTCTATAACCACATGACGATCGGCCTGGCGCTGACGGGCCTGTTCGCGCTGGGCGCGTTCCAACTGGCCGTTTCCAGCGTGCCGACGGCCTATCAGATCGGTTCGAGCATCTATCTGACCCAGTTCGGCGCCGCGATCTTCACCAGCCCGCTGCGCTGGGTGATCATGTTCGCCCCGCTCGCTTTCGTGCTGTTCTTCTCCTTCAAGATCAACAGCATGGCCGCGTCGACCGCGCGCAACCTGTTCTACGCCTATGCGGCGGTGATGGGCCTGTCGCTGTCGTCGATCCTGCTGATCTATACCGGCGCCTCGGTGGCGCGGGCGTTCTTCATCACCTCGGCGACCTTCGGCGCGCTGAGCCTCTACGGCTATACGACCAAGCGCAGCCTGTCGGCGATGGGGTCGTTCATGATGATGGGCCTGTTCGGCCTGATCATCGCGAGCCTGGTGAACCTGTTCGTGCAGAGCTCGGCTTTCCAGTTCGGCCTGTCGATCCTGTCCGTGCTGATCTTCGCCGGCCTGACCGCCTATGACACCCAGGACATCAAGGAGATGTACCTTGAGTCGGACGGCTACGAGACGGCGACAAAGAAGTCGATCAATGGCGCCTTGAGGCTCTATCTCGACTTCATCAACATCTTCATGGCGCTGGTTCAGCTCACCGGCGACCGCAGAAGCTGAGCGAAAGCCGCATCAAACAAAAGCCCCGCTTCGGCGGGGCTTTTTCGTTTTCAAGAGCGCTGTTCAGTTCCGCGCGATCTGGCATTGGTGGTCGAGAATCGCTTCAGCGTGGCCGCCGCCGCCGGCTTCAAGCAGGATGAACTCGCGCCCGCGTTTGGGGTCCTCGAACCCGACCACGGCGATGGTGTGGAGCGCCATATTGTACCGGGCGCTCGGAATTTCCGTCGCCACCATGCGGAAGATGTTCTGGTCGAGATCCTCGACCTTCAGGCGTTTGGCGCGGTAGCGCGCGGCCCAGGGCCGCAGGTCGATCTCGAACCAGCCTTTCTG
>NZ_JAYSBG010000283.1:0-4651 GCF_041915505.1 Rhodoblastus sp.
TTCGCGCTGCAAAACCCCTTCGTGATCGCGCGCGGGGCGAAAACTGAGGCCGTCGTCGTCGTCGCGACCATCCGACAGGGCGCCTTCGCCGGACGCGGCGAATGCACGCCCTATGCGCGCTATGGCGAGAGCGTGGACAGCGTGACGCAACAGATCGAATCGGTCCGCGCCGCCATCGAGGCCGGAGCCGACCGCGCCACGCTGCAGGCTTTGCTGCCGGCGGGCGCGGCGCGAAACGCTCTGGATTGCGCCCTGTGGGATCTCGACGCGAAAATGACCGGCGTTCCCGCCTATCAGCTCGCGGGGTTGCACAGACTCGCTCCCTGCGTCACCGCTTTCACTTTGTCGGTCGGGACGCCCGATGAAATGGCGCGGGCGGCCCAGGCCGCCGCCGACCGGCCGGTGCTGAAGGTCAAGCTCGCGGGCGCGGGCGATTCGGCCCGGCTTGCCGCCGTGCGCGCCGCCGCGCCCGAGGCCGAACTCATCGTCGACGCCAATGAGGCGTGGCGGCCCGAAAATCTCGACGAAAATTTCGCCGCCTGCGCCGCCGCGGGGGTCGCTCTGGTCGAACAACCACTGCCCGCCGGCGCGGACGCGCTGCTGGCGGAACGGCGCTGGCCGGTCGCGATCTGCGCCGATGAAAGCGTCCACGACCGCAAGGGCCTCGCGGCGCTGCGTCCGCGCTATGACCTCGTCAACGTCAAGCTCGACAAGACCGGCGGCCTCACCGAGGCGCTGGCTTTGGCCGATGAGGCTGAGCAGCTCGGCTTTGGCCTGTTCGTCGGCTGCATGGTGGCGTCATCGCTCGCCATGGCCCCGGCTCTGTTGCTCGCCGGGCGCGCCCGCTTTGTCGATCTCGACGGCCCGCTGCTGCTGGCGCGGGACCGGCCGGAAGGCCTGCGCTATCAGGGTTCGACGATCTTCCCGCCGGACCCCGCGCTTTGGGGGTAAAGCCGGAAAGCCGGCGCGAAGCCCTCAGGCTTCCTCCTCGATGAGGATTTGCGCAATCCGCTTGGCGTCGCCATTCAGTTTGGTCGCGGAATAATGGCCCAGCGCGACCGCCAGGAGACACAGCATCACCGACACGACAATATTCAGCGCCGCGCGGCTGAAGGCGCCGCCCTGCAGCAATTCAAGCGTTTGCAGGCTGAAGGACGAAAATGTCGTGAAGCCGCCGCACAGGCCGACCATCACGAAAAGCCGCAGATTTTCGGGCGCTGGATAGCGCCCGTGCGCGAGGGTCAGCGCGCCGAAAAAACCGATCGCGAAAGATCCCGCGACATTGATAACAAGGGTGCTCCAGGGAAAACGGTGGCTGATCGGCAAAGCGGCGACGGAAATGCCGTAGCGGGCAAGGGTCCCCAGGGCCCCGCCGATCATGACGATGAGATAAGAACTGAAAGGCATGCGCGCTCCTTAAAAATCTGGGGCGGGCATGAAAAAGCCCGCCGGCGCGGCGGGTTGCTGTGGACGCACCCCTACCGCCGATTGTCGCGGTAGGAGTCATCAGCCCTCGCGGGCGGTTTTGGGGGAACTCCATCCCCATGGCTTGAAGATAAACCATTTTTCGGCTTCGCCGCAAGGCGCCGATCCGATAGGGCGGCGCGCAACGCCCTCATTCCATCGCGGCGGCCTTGAGGATGCAGATCATTTCCGCGCGGGCGGGAACCGCGCCCACGTTGCGGATGACATGGCGGCGGTCGGCGCGATAGCGCAAGGTTTCGTCGGCGCGAACCGTCTCGGCCTCATCGCCCGCCTCGACGTGCAATTCGCCTTCGATAACGGTCAGGCACTCCACCGCGCCACGCTGATGAGCCTCCGATTCGAGCACGCCGCCCGGATCGGCGAAAAAGTCGTAGCATTGCAGCCATTCGACCGTCTTGATCCAGCCGGTAATGGCGAGACGGCACTTGCCGTCGTCGGAAACGAGAATCGGCGTATCGCCGCGCGAGACCTTCTCGATGAAGGAGGAATCATCGCGGTCCTGCAGCACCCGCTCGATCGAGACATCGAGCGCCTGGGCCAGCCGCCAGATGGTGGCGAGCGTCGGATTGGTCTCGTTGCGCTCGATCTGGCTGATGATGGATTTGGCGACGCCGGATTGCTCCGACAATTCGGACAGCGACAGATTATAGGCCTTGCGCAGACGCTGCACGGTCTTGCCCAATTGCCCGGACACCGCCGCCGCGCCAGCCTCCAGCGCCTTCTGTCTGTCGCGTCCCTCGATTCCCATGCCGCCAATCCGGTTCTTCGCTGCCGTTTGGCATAGTAATCGAATTCGTTTGGAATATCGAACGAAATGTTCAATCGGCCGACGCCGGCCGGCGCCCCATCCGCTCGCCTAACACGGCCAGCAGCCCGGAGCCGGCAATGGCCGTCGCGCCGGCGAGAACGGCCCAGGACGGCCATTGATCGAAGATCAGCAGGCTCGCCAGCAGCGCCCAGACCATGGCCAGATAATCGTAGGAGGCCAGCAGCGAGGCGTCGGCGTAGCGATAGGACGTGGTGACCAGGATCTGCGCGCAACCGCCCATCGCCCCGGCCCCGATCAGCGCGATCCACTCGCGCGAATCGGGCGCGACAAAGGCCTGCGACGGCAGCATGTCGGGCGCGGCCTGCGCCACGGCCAGCGCCACGGCCCCGGCGACGGTCGTCAGGCAGGTGAAATAAAACACGATTGCAGCGGTATGTTCGGACGCCGCGAGACGCCGCGTCTGGATGATGGAGATGGCCGCGAAACCCGCCCCCGTCAGCGCCACCGCCGCGCCCAGCCCCTCCTGCCCCAGGCTGCGGCTGAAATCAGCCAGGCCGACATGATCGCCCAACATGGCCAGCACGCCGCCGAAGCCAATCAGCACCGCGAGCCAGCGGCTGGCGTGGACGTCCTCGCGCAGGCCCAAAGCGGCGATCAGCGTCACGAAGATCGGCGAGGCGTAGAAATAGGCGGTGGCGTCGGCCAGCGGCAGCAGCGCGAGGCTGGTGAAATTGGCGAACATGCCCGCCGTCCCGGACAGGCCGCGTCCGAGATGGCCGAGCGGCCGGCGCGTGGCGAGATGACGCGGAAAGCCGCCGGTCCATGTCAGCCAGCAGAACAGCAAGGCCAGCGCCACGACCGAGCGGAAGAACACGATTTCGGAGACGGGAATGCGCGGCGCCGCGACGCGCACGCCCACGCCCATCGCGGTAAAGGCCAAGGTCGAGAGGATTTTCAGTAGAATTCCGAGCGTCATCGCACGGCCTGGAGCAGTATTGTCATCGTCTCGCAACATGAAGATGGCAGCACGTTCGGTAGGAACACATCAGAGGCGCGACCATGAACGCCAAGCCAGACGTGACCGCCGAGGCGCATGCGCCGCAGAGATATCGCAGCCTGTTCATCTCCGACATTCATCTCGGCACGCGGGGCAGTCAGGCCGATCTGTTGCTGGATTTTCTCAAACATAACGAATCCGAAGAACTGTTTCTGGTCGGCGACATCATCGACGGCTGGCGCCTCAAGACCGGCTGGTACTGGCCGCAGGCGCATAACGACGTGATCCAGAAGCTGTTGCGCAAGGTCCGCAAGGGCGCCCGCGTCGTCTTCATACCGGGCAACCACGACGAATTCGCGCGCGATTTCCTCGGCCTCGAATTCGGCGGGGTCGAGGTCATCGACCATGTCGTCCATGAAACGGCGGACGGCAAGAAGATGCTGGTCGTGCATGGAGACCAGTTCGACATCGTCGTCAACCACGCCCGCTGGCTCGCCCATCTCGGCGACTGGGCCTATGATTTCGCGATCTGGACCAATACCTGGTTCAATGTCGGCCGCCGCAAGCTCGGCCTGCCCTATTGGTCCTTCTCCAAATGGGCCAAGCTCAAGGTGAAGAACGCCGTCAATTTCATCGGCGATTTCGAGGAAACGCTCGCCGCCGAGGCGCGCAAGCGCGGCGTCGACGGCGTGATCTGTGGCCACATCCACCATGCGACGATCCGCGAGATCGACGGCATCACTTATGTGAACACCGGCGATTTCGTCGAATCCTGCACCGCCATCGCCGAACATTTCGACGGCAGGCTGGAGCTGCTGCATTGGAGCTTGCTGGAGGACGAGCGCGCGGCTCTGTCGACCGTCATCGCCTTGCCGCCGCCCGAGCCGATAAACGAATTCATCGCCCCGCCCCTGCCCGCCGAGGCGGGCAAAATCGCGGCGCGCCTCTGAACGGCGCGCCGGCCCGGCCGCCGCGGCTTACTTTTCGACCGGCTCGCCCGCTGCAACCCATTCCAGCATCGAGCCCTCGTAATGGGCGTCGGCGTCGCGACGGCCGCCCAGCCGCGCCATTTCAATGGCCTGAAGCGTGCGCTTGCCCGAACGGCAATTGAAGACGATTCGCTTGCCCGGCTCCTTCGGCAGGTGGGCGGGATCGAAACGCGACAGCGGCATGCTGGCCGCGCCGGGAATATGGCCGGCCGCGAATTCGTCGGGCTCGCGCACGTCGATCAGCGCAATCGAACCATCCGCGAGGCCTTTCTTGAGTTCCTCGCGCGTCACAACTTCAACCATTGTCCTTCTCCAAACCCGCCATTTGTCCGGCAAATGGAATCGCTCGCCGGGGATACCAGTTCCGTGCCAGAATTTTGACGCACGCCGGGGGTCTTTTTACGCCTCTCG
>NZ_JAYSBG010000284.1:0-4634 GCF_041915505.1 Rhodoblastus sp.
TCGGACTTGCAGGAAATCGCCTTCCGACAAGGGCAGGTTTCGCTGTTTCAGATCAAGCTTCGACCTTCGCTGACGTCCTCCGATATCGATGTCGTCAAGGCCGATGTCGCGCGCATCGACTCTCTGACGGCGACGCCGACCGCTCAATTGCTGCAGCACGACCGAAACCTCTTGGTCATGAAAGCCATATCACGAGCGGTTTCGCTGATCGCGCTTGCGCTGGGCGGGCTGAGCGTCTTCAACGCTTTGCTAATGGCGGTGCAAGAGCGCGCCCGGGAGATTGCCATCGTAACGGCGATCGGCTGGTCGAGAACGCGCACGATGACGTCAATCATCATCGAGGGCGCGCTGATTGGCATTGGAGGCTGCGCGGTGGGAGTCCCGCTGTCTTTAGGCGTTTCGTTGTTTTTCGAATATCTGCCCGCCATCGGCGACATTCTTTCGTTTCGTCCCGATCCGGCGCTGGTTCTGAAAACATCTGTCGGCGTCGTCGGGCTTTGCGCGCTCGGCGCACTTTATCCCGCGTGGCGAGCGACATCGATGCTGCCCGCTGAAACGCTTCGCCAGACGTGATGCGGGCGATCCGGCCGATGCCGTGCCGGCGGACGGCGATCACAAAGGGAGCAAGAAGATGGCTGCCTTGCAAGATTACGAAAATCTCCTGGAGCCCGCGCGAAAACGTTTCGCCGAGAGCTTCGCCGTGAAGACCTTGCAACAGAACGGCGACAGCGCGCTTTGCGAATTGTTCCTGATCTATTTCTGCGCTCTTGGCGTGCACATGACCGAGCCTGTCGAGCGCTGGATCAGACGCGCCGCCGCTCGCAGCGAGGATATGGGATTGGGGCGATTGGGACACGCTTTGCGGAGCCATGCGGCGGCCGAGGCAAATCACCATTTGCTGATGATCGCCGATCTGCGCTCGCTTGCGGCGCGCTGGAACAAGCGCAACAGGCCGCCTCTGGATCCTGACGCCCTGCTCAGTCGCGCCCTCAGTCCGGGCGTGATGACCTACCGGAAGCTTCACGAAGACAATATCGCGGGCGAAACGCCGTTCGCTCAAGTCGCCATCGAATATGAGATCGAGATGCTGCCCCTGCGCTTTGGCGAGCTTGTCCTGTCGCGCTGCATCGAATTGCTGGGAATGGACATCCTCTCATCGCTCAGCTTTATCACGCGGCATATCGCGCTCGATGGCGCGCACACCGATCTCAACGCTCAAATGCTGACGGATTTGCTGGAACAGGCCCCGTGGAGCCTGCCGGCATTGGCGACGGCGGGGAGCGCGGCGCTCGATGCTTACGCGGACTTTCTCGGCGACTGCCTAAGATTGGCAAAGGACCATCTGCGTCGCGCCGACAATTGCGTCACCCTTCCGCACCAGTCCATTCGATTCCAGATCATGGCGCCCCCGACCGCGATCTCATCGCACGATGCTGAATTTTCATGCCCGGACTGGCTCGCGGAAGTGCGATCCTTGCGAGGGAGCGCGCTGTTCGACAATGGAAGACGGCCGGCGTTCAGGACGATGGGGCAGGGCGGTTGTTCGGATGCCGACCCGATCGACCTTCACGCCTATCATCTCCTCGCCTATGCGGAATGCGGCCTCATCGGCTGCGTCCGGCTCTATCATCTCGATCCCGCTGGTCCGCCCTGCGTAACCGAGGAGGTTCTGGGGCAGGAACGATTTTCGCAATTGTTGCAGAATCTTCGCGCGGCGCACGACGACATCGTGGAAGTCGGCAGGTGGGTCGTCCAGCCGGATTATCGAACCTCCAACTTCGATCTCGGAATCAGCATACAATTGGCGGCAGGATCAGCGGCGCTCGCGAAAGAAATAGGATGCGCGGCCGGCAAAAGGGACGGGTTTGTGATTTGCGCCGCAGGCGTCGCGGATCGGCAATGCGCAATGCTCAAACGCATCGGCATGACGCCGATTGCTGGCGTAGGCGCGGCTTCGTGCGCGCGTTATCGCGATGACGTCCAAATTCTGTGCTGCTCGCAAAGACAATGGCTGCATCCGCAGTTCTTGCGACTCGTCGATCTCATGGAAAGGAAACTTGGCTTCAGCGAGGGGTCGTCGGCGACCGCGACCGGCAGTTGGGGGCTGATCGGCCGGCGGACAACGGATACTTACCCAAGCCTGGCGTAGTCGGCCGCGCCTTTGACAAGGTTCGGATCCGGACGAATGGCGGTGTAAAGCACGAATTGTTCGAGGGCCTGGAGAACAGCGACTTCGCCGCCAGATATCAAACGTCTGCCACGCCGCGCCGCCGCCTGGATGAGCGGGGTCTCGGCAGGGGACGCCACGACATCGAAGACAAATTTGGATTTTTCGACGATCTCTTCGCGGAAGCTCAGCTTGTCCGCGTTGGCGCCTGTCATGCCCAATGGCGTCGCATTGATGATCAATGGCGCCGAGAGATTTGTTTCATCGGCGGCATATGAAAAAGCATACGAACGCGCCAGCGCTCGACCAGCCGCTTCATTGCGAGCGATGATTGCGCCAACTTTGTGTCCCCGATTTCGGAGAGCGGCGGCGACAGCCTTCGCCATGCCGCCTGATCCCCGCAAGAGGAAAGGGGTCGCGGGGTCGATCTCATTCGTGTGGAGGAGATCGACGATGGCTTTGTAATCGGTATTGAAGCCGGTCAGGCAGCCTTCATCATTGACGATCGTGTTCACGCTGGCGATGGCGGCGGCCGAACCGTCAAGCCGGTCCAGCAAGGGGATCACCGTCTCCTTGAACGGCATGGAAATGGCGCAACCTCGGACGCCTAGCGCGCGAACGCCATTGATCGCGGCCGGAAGGTCGGTGGTCGTAAATGCCTTATAGACGAAATCGAGACCCAGTTGTTCGTATAGAAAGTTATGGAAGCGCGAGCCAAACACGCCGGGACGGCCGGCGAGCGACATGCACAATTTGGTGTTCGGGCCAAGAGGCGGTTTCGCCGTCAGAGGCGTCACGGGGCGGGCTCCTTCTCCTCACGTTCGTGGGCGCATCGACCATTAGAGACGGGCGCGATCCGCCGAAGATAGTCGTTCGAGCATTCCACTGGCGACGACACAATCGGCGCTGGAGGCGTTGAAAGCGCAGGGTGTGTCGTAAACGAGAGCGAGCCGCAGCAGCGCCTTCACATCGACATCGTGCGGCATAGCGGAGAGCGGATCTGGAAAGAAGATCAGCAGGTCGATCTTTCCCTCGGCGATCATGGCGCCGATCTGCTGGTCGCCGCCAAGGGGACCCGATTTGACGGGATCTATTCTCAGCTCGGGGCACGACCGGCCGACCAAGGCGCCGGTGGTTGCGGTCGCGATCAGGCGATGCGCGCGCAAAAGCTCCTTGTGGCGGTCGACCCAATCGGCCAAAGCCTTTTTCTTTTCATCGTGGGCGACGATCGCAATGGTCAGCGACATGGAAGAAACCTCTCTGTTCAACCTTCCGGCCCGGCCGACGCAAGTTCGCGCAGATGCGCGACCAGGCCCCGTGTCGAGGGATCCTTGTTCTGCGCGGACACGGCGCCGGAAACGATGGGCAGGAGGTCGGTGGCGAGTTCCTTGCCGAGCTCGACGCCCCATTGATCGAAGGCGTTGATGTCGAAAATCGCTGCTTCGACAAAGACGCGATGTTCGTAGAGCGCAATGAGCCTTCCGAGAGCGTAGGGATCGAGCGCGCCATAGGCGATCGTGACCGAAGGACGGCTGCCCGGAAAGGTCTTGTGCGGCGCCAGCTTTTTTGATTCGGCCGCATTGGCGCTTTTTTCAAAGCACTGCGCTTCGGCTTCCTGCGGGCTTCTTCCGATCATCAACGCCTCGGATTGCGCCAGACAATTGGCGACCAGAAGCATGTGGTGGCGCGCGAGCTCCGGTTCATGTCCCTGCGCCGCGATGATAAATTCGCAGGGAATGACGTCGGTCCCCTGGTGGAGCAATTGATAGAAGGCGTGCTGGCCATTGGTCCCCGGCTCGCCCCAGACGATCGGACCCGTGGGGCGCCTCACCGGTTCGCCCGAAAGCGTGACGCTTTTTCCATTCGACTCCATGTCGAGCTGCTGCAGATAGGCGGGCAGGCGATGAAGGCGCTGATCATAGGGCAGGATCGCTCGTGACGGATGGGCGCAGACGGCACGGTGCCAGACGCCGACCAGGCCCAGCAGAACCGGCAGATTTTCACGCGGCGGCGCGTGCCGGAAATGCTCGTCCATGGCGAAGGCGCCGGCGAGAAACTCGCGGAAACGCGCCTCGCCTATGGCCAGCATCAAGGGGAGGCCGATGGACGACCAGATCGAGTAGCGGCCGCCGACCCATTCTCCGAATCCGAAAATGCGGTCGCTGGCGACGCCGAATTCCGCGCATCGAGAAACTGCATTGGACAAGGCGACGAGATGATTTTTTACGACGCCTTCGCCGAGCGCGTCGACGAGCCAGGCGCGCGCCGCCTTGGCGTTGGTCATGGTTTCGATCGTCGTAAAGGTCTTCGACGCGACGACCACCAGCGTTCGCGCCGGGTCGAGAATCTTGATCGTATCGGCGAAATGCGCCCCATCGACGTTGGAGACGAAATGAAGACGCGGCCCGTCATGATAAGGCGCGAGCGCCCGCGCCGTCATGACGGGCCCCAGATCCGAACCGCCGAT
>NZ_JAYSBG010000285.1:0-4624 GCF_041915505.1 Rhodoblastus sp.
TGTGAATCTCGTCGGGGTCCAGTTCGCCGGCCTGATAGAGATGCTCGACCTCGGCGATGGTGATCTTGCCGGCCGTCGCCATCATCGGGTTGAAATTGCGCGCCGTCTTGCGGAAGATCAGATTGCCCTCGGTGTCGCCCTTCCAGGCGTGGACGATCGAAACGTCGGCGATCAGGCCGGTCTCCATCACATAATGTTCGCCGTTGAAGGTCCGGGTTTCCTTGCCCTCGGCGACCAGCGTGCCGTAGCCGGTCTTGGTGTAGAAGGCCGGGATGCCGGCGCCGCCGGCGCGGATGCGCTCGGCGAGCGTGCCCTGAGGGTTGAATTCGATTTCCAGCTCGCCGCCGAGATATTGCTGGGCGAACAATTTGTTCTCGCCGACATAGGACGAGATCATCTTCTTGACCTGCTTGGTCTCCAGCAGGACGCCGAGTCCGATGCCGTCGACGCCGGCATTGTTGGAAATGAAGGTCAGGTTCTTGGCGCCGGATTGCTTGACCGCCTCGATCAGCGCCTCGGGAATGCCGCACAGGCCGAAGCCGCCGGCCATTAGAATCATGCCGTCCTTCACCAGCCCGGCCATGGCGGAGCTGGCGTCTGGATAAACTTTTTTCATGGGCGAATCCCGTATTTTAGAATTATTGCCCTGCAACCATAGAACCGCCGCGCGCGGCGGTCCAGACGCCCCGGACGCCTAGATTTTGCGCAGGGTTACGACCCAGCCCGGCACGTCCGCGCCGCGATCCTTGCGGGTGACTGCGGGCGAAAGCGCCAGCGTCGCGAAGCCCGCGTGCGCCGCGCAGGCGCGCAGATAGGGCGCTGCGTGAGAGAAGCGCAGGTCCGCGCCCAAGCGGAAGCCTTCGCCGCTGTGGCTTTGCGTGGTGAAGGCGAAGATTCCGTCCGGTTCGAGCACGCGCGCGGCCTGCGCGAAAATCGGCGCGAGATCGCCGATATAGACGAAAACATCCGCCGCGGCGGCGAGATCGGCGCTCGCCGGGGGCTCCGACGCCAGGAAATCCAGCAGATCGGCGGCGGCGAGCCGGTCGTAGAGCTTTTTTCCGCGCGCCTGTTCGATCATGGCGGGGGAGAGGTCCACGCCGGTCAGGCGTTCGGCCCGGGCGCGCGCGGCCGCGCCGAACAGGCCGGCGCCGCAGCCAAGGTCAAGCGTATGGGCGAAAATCCGCCCCGGCGCGGCCTGCTCGATCGCTCCGGCGAGGATTTCCGGCCCGCGATAGGCGAGCCCCTCGACCAGATGACGGTCGAAACTCGCGGCATATTGGTCGAACAGAGTCCTGACATAGGCGCGCGGGGCCGTCGCCGGGCTCTCCCCGGCCAGAACGGCGAGACGCAGGGCGGCGCCGGCGGAATCGGCGGGATCGAGCGCCAGCGCCCTGCGAAAGGCCTCGGCCGCCTCCTCGCGCCGCGCCAGCGCCTCCAGCGCCTGGCCGAGGCCGAACCAGCCGGGCGACCAGTCGGAAGCCAGCTCCAGCGCCTGTGCGAAAAGGTCCCGCGCCGCCTCGAAATCCTGCGAGTCCAGCGCGCCCAGCGCCCATTGATAGCGACGGTCGGCGGCGAGATCGCCCGAAGAGCCCGTCAAATTCATGCCTTATTCGCCATTCAGGTGGAATTCCGGAACGGTTTGGGTCACAATCCGTTCAGCAGACATTCAGCAGGTTGCGTCCATCCTGCGCATCAAGCGGCATTCGCGTTTCGACGCAACCTTATTCATGAGGAGAGAGACATGGCCATTTCCCTGAAGTCGACGGCGATCGCCGCCGTGGCGGCGCTTTCGCTGAGCGCCGCTTTCGCGACGCCCGCCTCGGCGTGGTGCAACGGCTGGGGTTGCGGCGGCGGCTATAACGCCGGTCCGGCGGTCGCCGCCGGCGTGCTCGGCGGCATGGCGCTCGGCGCCGTGGCGGCTGGCGCGGCTCAGCCCCGTTATTACGCTCCCGCGCCGGCCTATGGCGGCGGCTGCTGGCTCGAACGCCGTCCGGTCTATGATTCCTGGGGCAATTATATCGGCCGCCGCCGGGTTCAGGTTTGCGAATAATCTTGCAGGTTTGCGAATAACCTTGGCCTGAGCCGGAATGAAAAAGCCCCGCCTGCGCGGGGCTTTTTAGTTTCAGTGGGAGAACAGCACCGGCAGCGTCATGTGCTTGAGCATGTAGCGCGAGCCGCTGCCGCGCGAGAACAAGGGATAGCCGCCGCCGCCGAAGGCGCCGATCACCAGGAGATCGGCGCCGTGGTCGGCCGCGCGGTTGAGCAGGGCGTCCATCAGGCCGATCTCGCTCAAGGCTAGCTGTTCGGGCGCGGCGGCGATCTTGTGGGCGGAGAGCTGCGCCGCCGCGAGCCGCAGGGATTCCTTCTGATAGACGAAGCTGTCCTCGTCGCCCGGTTTGGACAGGCCGACCACCAGGGCGTCGGCGCCGGGCGAGGCCAGCGCGATTCCATCGGAAAAGCCGCGCGCCGAGGAGCGCGAATCCGACCAGGCGAAGATCGGCCGGGCGCCGATCCCGGCGAATTCGCCGGCATAGGGCAGCACCAGCGCCGGACGGCCGGAAGTGACGATCAATTGCTCCGCGAAATCGGGCGGGATCAGCGCATCGTCGGCGGCGCGCTGGCCGAGCACGATCAGGTCGAAATGGCGGGCGAAATCGGTCGCCAGCTTCACCACCTCGCCTTCGTCGCCCCGGTTGAGATCGACCCATTCGGCGTCGAGGCCGGCGGTCGCGGCGGCGAAAGCGGCGCGGCTCGCTTCGGCGGCCTGCTTGTATTCGGCCGTCGGCCATTGCGCCACCACGCCGACCTGATGCGCCGGCGCGACCTGCGCGAACAGGCCGGTCAGCCGCGCGCCGCGCCCGCGGGCGAGATCGGCGGCGAGTTTCAGGCGCACGGCCGAGCGCGGGTCGCTGTTGAGGTGAACGAGGAGATTGCCAATGGTCATGGATTCGCTTTCCGGGCGGCGCGCTTGGCGCGGTCAGGCCTGTCGTTGAAGGAAGGGATTGTGCTGGCGTTCGGCGCCGATCGTGCTGAGCGGGCCGTGGCCGCTGATGAAGGTCATGGAATCGTCGAGCGTCAGCAATCTGGTTTCGATCGAGCGCATCAGCGTGGCGTGGTCGCCGCCCGGCAGGTCGGTGCGGCCCACCGAGCCGGAGAACAGCACGTCGCCGACCAGGCAGAACTGCATCGGCTCGTTGATGAAGACCACGCTGCCCGGCGTATGGCCCGGGCAAAAGCGGACGTCGAGCCGGGCCTCGCCGAAGGTCACATGGTCGCCCTCGTCGAGCCAGCGGTCGGGCGCGACGTTGCGGCAGGCAAAGCCGAAACGGACGGAGGCGGCTTCGAGGCTGTCGAGCAGGAATTTGTCGCCGATATGGGGCCCCTCGATCGGCACGCCGAGGATCTCGCGCAATTCCGCCGCGCCGCCGGCGTGATCGGCATGGCCATGGGTGAGGAAGATCTTCTCGATCTGCGCGCCGGTCTGCGCGATGGCGCGCCGGATCAGCGGCACGTCGCCGCCGGGATCGACCACGGCGCCCTTCTTGGTCGTCTCGCAAATCAGGATCGTGCAGTTCTGCTGGAACGGCGTGACCGGTACGATGGCGACTTTGACCTGCGGGGCCTGGACCTGCGACATGAAGCTCTCCCTGCGTCTTATCTTAGCCGCCGCGGCGCGGCGGGACCAGAGCATAGCTGCTGGGCCAAAAGTGCAAGGCTGCGCTGGCGCGGACGCAAGCTGCCGCTTTTCACCCCGCGAACCGGGCGCGCGCCACGGTGTTCTTAGCCTAAGGAATGACGACGGAACAATTTACGGGCGCGCCGCCTTCCTTCTAAGATTTCAGGTTCTACTGTCGGGCGTTCGGCCTCGCCGACGCCCGATCTCCGGGAATGACCGGTTTTCCGGAGGGAGCGGGGCGCGAGATGAACCAGTATACGTATCACTTCTACGAAATGGCCCAATTGTCGATGGCGCCGGCGCGCGCGCTGTCCGACCTGACGCGAATCGCCCTGAAACATCCGATCAATCCGCTGTCCTATACGGCGGTCGGCCGCAATCTGGCGGCCACGGCCGAGTTGTTCGAGCGCATGACGCGCCGCTATGGTAAGCCGGCCTTCGGCATCGACAAGACCATGGTCAATGGCGTCGAGGTCGCGGTCGAGCAGGAAATCGTCTGGATGCGGCCGTTCTGCCAATTGCTGCATTTCAAGCGGCATCTGCCCCATCCCGCGCCGCGCCAGTCGCGCCTGCTGATCGTCGCGCCGATGTCGGGCCATTACGCCACCTTGCTGCGCGGCACGGTCGAAACCTTCCTGCAGACCCATGACGTCTATATCACCGACTGGATCGACGCCCGCATGGTGCCGCTCAGCCTCGGGAAATTCGATCTCGACGATTATATCGACTATGTCATCGAGCTCTGTGAGTTCCTGGACGTGGCTGGCGGCCCGCCGGTCCATGTGCTCGCGGTCTGTCAGCCTTCCGTCCCGGTGCTCGCGGCGGTGGCGCGGATGGAGGCCGAGCACAATCCGCATGTTCCGGCGTCCATGACGCTGAAAGGCGGCCCGATCGACACGCGGCGCAGCCCGACGGCGGTCAACAAGCTGGCGGAAAAGCGCGGCTCGT
>NZ_JAYSBG010000286.1:0-4622 GCF_041915505.1 Rhodoblastus sp.
CGGGCCGCTGGGTCTTTCGGTCAATAATCGCGAGGTGATCGACTCGCTGGTGGCGCTCGGCTTCGGCGCCTCGCTGATCTCGATCTTCGCCCGTCTCGGCGGCGGCATTTTCACCAAGGGCGCGGATGTCGGCGCCGATCTCGTCGGCAAGGTCGAGGCCGGCATTCCCGAGGACGACCCGCGCAATCCGGCGACCATCGCGGATAATGTCGGCGATAATGTCGGCGATTGCGCCGGCATGGCGGCCGATCTGTTCGAGACCTATGCGGTGACCGTGGTCGCGACCATGGTTCTGGCGGCGATCTTCTTCAAGGGCTCGGATTCGCTTGCCGCCACCATGCTCTATCCGCTGGCGATCTGCGCGGCCTGCATCGTCACCTCGATTGTCGGCGCGGGCTTCGTCAAGCTCGGCGCCAATAATTCGATCATGGGCGCGCTCTACAAGGGCCTGATCGTGACCGGCGCCTTGTCGGTGGTCGGCCTCGCCGTGGCGACCCAGTTCCTGATCGGCTGGGGCTCGATCGGCGATGTCGCCGGCCAGACCATCACCGGCGCCAATCTGTTCGTGTGCGGCCTGATCGGCCTTGCCGTCACCGGCGCCATCGTGGTCATCACCGAATATTATACCGGCACCGGCAAGCGTCCGGTGGTGTCCATCGCTCAGGCGTCGGTCACCGGCCACGGCACCAATGTCATCCAGGGCCTCGCGGTCTCGCTGGAATCGACGGCGCTGCCGGCTCTGGTGATCGTCGCCGGCATTATCGCGACCTATCAGCTCGCCGGCCTGTTCGGCACGGCCATCGCCGTCACCACCATGCTCGGCCTCGCCGGCATGATCGTGGCGCTCGACGCCTTCGGCCCGGTCACCGACAATGCCGGCGGCATTGCCGAAATGGCCGGCCTGCCCAAGGAAGTGCGCCAGTCCACCGACGCGCTCGACGCGGTCGGCAACACCACCAAGGCGGTGACCAAGGGCTACGCCATCGGCTCGGCCGGCCTCGGGGCTCTGGTGCTGTTCGCCGCCTATACAAACGACTTGCGCGACTTCATCAGCCAGGGCCTGCCCTATTTCAAGGATGTCGGCGCGGTCAATTTCGACCTCTCCAACCCCTATGTGGTGGCGGGCCTGATCTTCGGCGGCCTGATCCCCTATCTGTTCGGCGGCATCGCCATGACGGCGGTCGGCCGCGCGGCGGGCGCCGTGGTCGAGGAAGTGCGCCGGCAGTTCCGGGAAATGCCCGGCATCATGGAAGGCACGACCCGGCCCGATTACGGCCGCGCCGTGGACATGCTGACCAAGGCGGCGATCCGCGAAATGATCATCCCCTCGCTGCTGCCGGTGCTGGCGCCTTTGGTGGTCTATTTCGGCGTGTTGCTGGTGTCGGGCAGCAAGGCCAACGCCTTCGCGGCTCTGGGCGCCTCACTGCTCGGCGTGATCGTCAACGGCCTGTTCGTCGCCATTTCCATGACCTCCGGCGGCGGCGCCTGGGACAATGCGAAAAAGAGCTTTGAAGACGGTTTCATCGACAAGGATGGCGCCAAGCACTTCAAGGGCAGCGAGGCCCACAAGGCTTCGGTGACCGGCGACACCGTCGGCGACCCCTACAAGGACACGGCGGGCCCGGCGGTCAATCCGGCGATCAAGATCACCAATATTGTCGCGCTGCTGCTGCTGGCGATCCTCGCCCATCGGGGGATGTAAAAGGCTTCTTCCCGCGGGCCACAAAACGAACAATTCGTTCGGGACGACTGATTCAATTCAGTCGTCCTTTTTCTTGCGCCTAATCGCAAGGAATGAGCGGCCGATTGTCTTCAAGCGACAGATCGACCATCAGCTCGTGCGCAAGCGCTTCGAGGGATCCGCGCAGAATCTCGACATCCAGGCCATCGGGCAGCGTCAGCCTTGCCTTGGCCTTGAACATGGCCTCGCCCGAGAACGACCCGACGACGCGTTCGCTTTCGAGCTCATAGATATTGACGTTCAGGGCGGCCAGCACGCGGGATATGTCCCGGACGATGCCGGGCCGGTCGAGGCCGACCAGTTCGAGCAGCAAGGCGCGGCCGTCGGTCGACGTCTGCTCATCGCTTTGCTCGATGATGAAGCGCAGCCCCTGGGCTTCCAGTTGGCGCAGCGACACGACGAGCGCGTCGGCCTTTTCCTCCGCAATCGCCACCAGCAGAATGCCGGCGAACTGCCCGGCCAGCCGCGCCATGCGCGTGTCGAGCCAGTTGCCGCCGTGTGCGGCGATGGTTTCGGAAACCATGCTCACAAGGCCCGGCCTGTCTCGGCCGATCACGGTCAGAACCAGTTGTAACGGCATGATGGCGCTCCTCTTGTTTCAGAATAACCGATGCGCGTCGCCGCCGACAGGTCAGAGTTCCATCGGAACGCCCCAAACAAAAACCCCGCGGAGACGATCCACGGGGCCTTGCTCGCAGGCGGTATGGCCTCAGAACTTGTACTGGAACTTGCCCATCTGGTTGAGCAGCGTTTGCAGGATGCGGTTTTCGCCGCCGCCGGTGATGGTCTGGCGCGTGTTGAAATCGACCACCTTGCCGTCCTGCAACCCGTAATCGCCGGTGCGGGTCACCTTCTTGTTGGCGTCGAAATAGACCGCGAAAACGCGCTGCTCGGTGATTTTCGCCGGCATCGACGGCATCATCCGCTCGACGCGCTGGCTGATGTAATACCAGGCCTCGCCGCCGACGGTCGAGGTGGTCGAAGGCGTGCCGAGCAGGATCAGCACCTGTTCGGCCGGCATGCCGGGGCGCACCTGCTTGATGACCTGATCGTCAAACACATAGCCGCGATGGACGACCGTATCGTCGAGCGTCGAGCAGCCGGACAGCGGCGCCAGGGCCAGCGAGGCTGCGAGGATGAGAACGCCGCGGGCGATCGTCTGGCGCGGATGGTTCGCTTTCCTGCGCCATTGAATTTTCGCCCGCATTCAGAATCTCCGCGTTTTCCGCAAGTTTATCCTTGCATCCCGTCGCGCACACGCCTACCCCCGGGTGAAGGCAAAAGCAAGGCCAAGGCTTGGTTGGAGCTGCGGTCGGGCGGGCCGCCTCCAAGGGTTTTCCGAGCGGCGGACAGACGGCGGAGCGCGAGCGAACGCGATGATTTTCGGTCTTTTCCGTCGCAATCCCCTCGAAGAGCAGATCGGGCGCCTGCACGAGGCCTTGGTGGCGCAATCGCGTCTGCCGGCGTTTTTTCTGCCGCCTTATGGCGCTGCGGACACATTCGAAGGCCGTTTCGAGATCCTGACCCTGAACGCCGGCCTGCTGCTGCGGCGACTCAGCCTTGCGCCCGATCCGGCGCCGGCTTTGGCGCAGGATCTGTCCAATGCGGTTTTTTCCCGTTTCGACGACGCCTTGCGCGAGATCGGCATTTCCGACGTCGGCGTGCCCAAGAAGATGAAGAAGCTCGCCGGCGCCTTCATGGGGCGCGGCGCGGCCTATGAGGAGGCTTTCGCCCAGGGCGAGGCGGCGCTCGCCGCCGCGCTCGCCCGCAACGTCCTCGGCGGCGCGGGCGACGGCGCTGCTTTGGCCGCTTATTATCTGCGCGCCCGTGCGGCGCTCGACGCTGCGCCGGTCGAGACGTTTCTGCGCGGCGAGGCGCCTTTTCCGGCGCCGTGACATTCCTTTTCGCGCATGATCCCGAAAACCGGGCGCCGCCGTTCGGGGTCATGCTCTGGCCGCAAATCCGTGCGAGGCGGACGGCGACATCAGGTTTTGGGGGAAAGACATGACCCATTCGCAGCTTCCCGAGGGCGCGCCGCCCTTTTCCCGGCCGCTCGCCGTCGATTCCGTCGGCGAGAACGGCCTTCGCCTCAAATTCGACGCCAGCGCGGCGGAATGCGACGCTCTGGCCGAATTCGACGGGCTGGAGGCGATCCGCAGCCTCGCCGTCGAGGCCGAGGTCCTGCGGCGCGGCGCCGAACGCCTGCTGGTCAAGGGGCGCGTCCGGGCGGTGGTCGCGCAGACCTGCGTTGTGACCCTGGAGCGGTTCGACGCCCTTGTTGACGAGCCCTTCGAGGTCGAATTCGCGCCCGAAGCCGAGGCCGAGGCGGCTTACGCCCGCGCCATGGCCGAAATCGAGGCGGCGCAGGACAAGGCGGCGGCTCTGGCCGAACAGCCCGATCCGCCGGACCCGATCGTCGGCGGCAAGATCGACCTTGGCGCCTTGGCCTCCGAATTCCTGGCTCTGGGGCTCGACCCCTATCCGCGCAAGCCCGGCGTCGAATTCGCATCGGTGAGCGAGGACGCGGAGGAAACCCGCCCGTCGCCCTTCGCCTCCCTGGCCAAGCTCAAGAAAGAATAGTCCGCCGCCGGCTCATGCGGTTTATCTGGGCTGACAGGGACTTGCCAACGGCGGCGCAACGGCTATTGTCCCGCGCTCTTGCCTGCGCTTTTGCGCCCAGGCTTCTCAAGGGGCCGACCGGAAACGGAGTCTGACGAGGAATGGAAAAGCCTGTGCGGATCGCGCTGGACGCCATGGGTGGGGATTTCGGTCCCTCCGTGGTCGTGCCGGGCGCTGCCCTTTTTCTGGAACGCACGCCTGGCGCGACCTTTCTGATATTCGGCGATCAGGACAAGCTTGCGCCTTTCCTTCAGGCGCATCC
>NZ_JAYSBG010000287.1:0-4603 GCF_041915505.1 Rhodoblastus sp.
GCCTGCTGCTGCAGAAGCAGGACCTCGACCTGCGTCTGTCCATTTCGGTGACGACGCGCGAGCGCCGGTCGAGCGAGGCCGACGGCATCCATTATCATTTCATCTCCAAGGAGGAGTTCGCGCGGCGGCGCGACGCCGGCGACCTGCTGGAATATGCCGAAGTGCACGGCAATTTCTACGGCACGCCGCGCAAGGAGGTCGAGGACAGGCTGGCCCGCGGCCAGGACGTCCTGTTCGACATCGACTATCAGGGCGCGCGCCAGGTGCGCGAAAAGGCGGCGAGCGATGTCGTCACCATTTTCATCCTGCCGCCGTCGATGAGCGAATTGCGCGCCCGCCTGCTGCGTCGCGCCGAGGATAGCCAGGACACCATCGCCAAACGGCTGGAAAATGCGCGCCACGAGATCGGCCGCTGGGCGGATTACGATTACGTCCTGATCAATGACGACATCCAGAAGACCTTTGACGATCTGCTGGCGATCGTGCGCGCCGAGCGGCTGCGCCGCCCCCGCGTGACGGCGGGCGTCGAGGATTTCGTCGCGCGCCTGCTGCGCGAAGAGGCGTAAGCGCGGCCGACGCGCCAGGGGCCTGACGCCGCGCATCAGGCTCTGCTAGAATAACGGCGATCGTCACGCCGGAGGCTCGCGATGTCCGCCAAGCACCAGACAGAATCCGCTGAAGAGCCGCCGCTGGAAGACGTCGCGCCTCCGCCGGAGGTCGCCAAGGCGCTGGATGCGGTGCGCAATGCGATGGAACATCTCGCCGCTCTGCTTGGGACCGAACCCGGCGCGGCCCTAGACGCGCTGAAACAGGCCGGGCAGGCGGCTTCGGACAATCTCGCCTCGATCGCCGGCGACGCCCGCGACATGGGGCGCGAGGGCCTCGACGACCTCAGCGCTGGGGTGCGCCGCAATCCGCTCGCCTGGCTCGCCGCGGCGGCGGGCGTGGGCCTCGTCATCGGCCTGTGGCGCAACCGGGGCGGGCGCTCATGAACGGCCTGCTGGCGGCGCTCGGCGTGGAAACGGCGGTTCTGTCCCGGCGCGTCCGCCTGTTCGCCCTCGGCGCGCTGATCGGCGCCGTGCTGATCGTGCTCGCCACCGCCTTCCTGGCCTTTGCCGGCTATCTCGCCCTCGCCGAATTCATGAAGCCCTGGCAGGCCGCTTTGACCACCGGCGCGCTCGCCTTGTTTTTGGGCGCGATCCTGGTCGCCGGCGGTTTCGAGGCGCTGAGCCGCGCAAGCGATCAGGTGCGGGTCGCCGTCCGCAACAACACCTTGGCCAAGGCGGCGCCCTTTGCGGCGCGGCTGGCGGTCCGCAATCCGCGCCTCGTCGCGGGCGCAGCGGCGGCGGTGGCGGCGGTCTTCACTTTGCTGCGCGCGCTCGGAAGCAAGACCGAGACGAAAACCTAGAGCAGCGTGCGAAAAAGTGGACGCCGGTTTTTCGTAAAAACGCTGCGAAAACAAAGGACTCTAGCCCCGCCGCGCCCGATACGACCGGGCGAGGGCGCAGAAGCCAGCGACATCGACCTCTTCCGCCCGGCGGGTCGGCTCGATTCCGGCCTCGTCGAGAAGGGGGGCCGGATCGGCGATTCCCGGCAGGCTTTTCAGGGACTGGCGCAGCATCTTGCGCCTCTGGCCGAAGGCCGCCTGCGTGACCGCCTCCAGCGCCTTGGCGTCGCAGGGCAAGGGCTCTTGACGCGGCCGCAACTCCACCACGCTGGAGGTGATCTTGGGCGGCGGGGTGAAGGCGGCGGGCGGCACATCGAACAGGATGCGCGCGGCGCAGCGCCAGCCCGCGAGCACGCCGAGCCGGCCGTAATCCGCCCGTTTGTCCGGCGTCGCCACGATGCGCTCGGCGACCTCGCGCTGGAACATCAGCACCATGCGGTCATAGAAGGGCGGCCAGGGATCGAGCGTGAGCCAGCCGGCCAGCAATTGCGTCCCGATATTATAGGGCAGGTTGGCGCAGATGCGGATCGGCCCCGAGACGCCGCGTTCGGCGATCAGCGCCGGATAATCGAGCGCCAGCGCGTCGCCTGGAACAATGTCCAGCCGTCCCGGATAGGCCTCCGCGATTTCCGCCAGCGCGGCGAGGCAGCGGTCGTCGCGCTCGACCGCGATCACCTTTTTCGCGCCATGGGCGAGCAAGGCGCGGGTCAGGCCACCCGGTCCGGGACCGATCTCGATGATGGTCGCCTCCTCCAGCGGCCCGCCGGCGCGCGCGATCCGGCCGGTCAGGTTGAGGTCGAACAGGAAATTCTGGCCGAGTGATTTCTTCGCCATCAGGCCGTGACGCGCGACCACCTCGCGCAGCGGCGGCAGATTGTCGCTGCGGACGTCGTTCATGCCCCGGTCTGCTCTCTTGCCCGCGCCATGTGTTCCGCCAAAGCGACGGCCTCGGCGAGGCTGGTCGCACGCGCCGCGCCGGTCCCGGCTATGTCGAAAGCCGTGCCGTGATCGGGCGAGGTGCGGATGAAGGGCAGGCCGAGCGTCACGTTGACGCCGCTGTCGAAGGCGAGAGTCTTCAACGGGATCAAAGCCTGATCGTGATAGGCGCAGATCGCGACGTCATAGGTCGCACGCGCGACGGCGTGGAACAGGGTGTCGGCGGGCAGCGGGCCGCGCGCGTCATGGCCTTCCGCGACAAGACGCGCCACGGCGGGAGCGACGATCTCGATATCCTCGCGGCCGATGGCGCCGTCCTCGCCGGCATGGGGATTGAGGCCCGCAAAGACCAGACGCGGCCGCGCTACGCCGAAGTCGCGACGCCAGGCCTCGATCACGATAGAGCCGATTTCGACCAGATCGGGGGTGTTGAGCAGGCCGGGAACGGCGGCGAGCGGCACATGGATCGTCGCGGGAACGACCGCGAGATCGCGCGACCACAACAGCATGACCGGACGGGCGGGCGCGCCCCAATGGGCCTGCGCCAGTTCGCCGAGAAATTCGGTATGGCCCGGATGGGCGAAACCCGCGCGATAGAGCACGGATTTGGCGATCGGATTGGTCACGACCGCGCTGGCGCGTCCGGCGCGGACCAGCTCCACCGCGCGGGCGATGGCCTCGATGGTCGCCGGCGCATCGGCGGGATCGGGGAGTCCCGGCTCGCCGCGCGCTTTGGCCCGGAGGGGGACGACCGGCAGCGCGTTGGGAAACAGCGCGCGGGCGCCTTCGGGCTCGGTTTCGGCGATGGCGACATCCAGCCCGAGCAGCGCGGCGCGGCGGCGCAGGACGCCGGGATCGGCCAGCACGAAAAAGGCTTCGCCACGCTCCCGCCGCTCACGATAAAGCGCCAGCGTGATATCGGGCCCGACGCCGGACGGATCGCCCTGGGTCAGGCAAAGCGGCGCTGTCAAAAGCGGCGTCGTCATGACCCCTTCTTGACGATCACCGCCGAGGCGCGCAGCTCTTGATAGAGCTTCTGGGCCTGCGCCTTGACGATGCGCTGCAGGACCTTCTGCTGAGCGAGGTCCTTGGCCGCCTCATTATCCGCCGCCTTGCGCTCGCAGACCGCGACCGCGAGGAGGCCGGTCGAATCCCGGCTCGACGGCGTCAGATGGCCGACCGGCGTCTTGTTGAGCAGGGCGACCATCTGGTCGCCCAATTGCGACGAGGTGCGGGTGATCGGCTCGCGGACGACGAACTGCCCCCCTTCGCTGGCGATCTTGGCGCCGCTCTCGCAATCGGTGAAACGCCCGCGCAGGCCGTCCATCTTCTTGGCCGCCTCGTCGACCGCAGCCGGGCTCGCCGTGGGCGGCAGGATCAGGACCACCTGACGCAAAGTGAAGGATTGCTCGCCGCCGCCCTTCTTGTCCTGCGCCATCTGGGCGTCGAGATCCTGCTTGCCCACCTCCACGGCCCGGTTGCGGGCGCGCGCGTAAAGGTCGAAGGCCTGCTGGATGGCGAAGAAATTCTCCATATGCTTCTGGTCGACGTGATTGGCCTGAAGGCGCTGCGACATGACCTGAAGCGTCATATGGCCCTTTTCGGCGTAATAATTCAGCGTCGGGCCGAATTCGCTGGGCGAGACCTTGATGCCATATTTGTTGATTTCGCCCGCCTTGACGCGGGTTTCGATCATGCTGTCCAGCGCGGCGGACGGCGAGGCGGGCTGTCCGATGGCGCGCAGCAGCTTTTCGCGTTCGGCGAGATCGGTGCTGGTGATCGGGTCGCCGTTGACGCTGGCCACAATCGTCTGGGCCTGAACGCGCGAAACCGGCCAGCAGGCCAGCAGTCCCAGCAGCGCCGCGGCCAGAAGGCGCGGCCGGTCGCCATAAAACAGCTTCAGCGTGATCTTCATTCCTGCGTTCCGTTTCAGCGAGCCTGGCGTCCCGACGACATACGAAGCGTCCGCCTCGCGCCATGGCAAAGAGAGTCCCTCCCATCGCTGACAATTGCGGCGGCAATTCGGAGCGGGGAAGCTTCGCCATACAGGTTTTGCACGCTTTCCGCCAGATCATCGCGGAAAATGCTGGGGGCGGGGGCGTCAGTTGTAGCGGACGCCATCCTGGATCTGCTGCGAGCCAAGCGCAAACGGGGCCTTGATGTCGCCGAGCGTACGCAGGTCGATCGTCAGCAGCACGGTCTGGTTGCGCGTATAGGTTG
>NZ_JAYSBG010000288.1:0-4563 GCF_041915505.1 Rhodoblastus sp.
CATTCGGTTGTCTTGTAAAAATGTCGGCATGGCCGCCGCCCGCTCCTGAAACTCGGACCAACTCAATTTTCTGTATAAACCAAGGGCGCCGCGCGCGCGCAAGAAAGTTAAGATTTGGTTAACATCGCGCCTTCATGGTAAAAGAACCTGAAATTCAGTCAAATGCGCCTTGGACCGAGGTGTCAGATAACATATTGGATTAGATGATTTTTTGAACAGTAAAAGCCTTGCAATGGCGGACGAGGCCTCCCACAGCGGCGGACGCCGGCGTCGCCCTCCCCGGATGCTCGGAAGCCACAAAATAGGTTTCGAAGCCGCCTCGAGCGCATGGTTAACGCGATAAAACCTCGTCGGCGGACCGTCCCAAGGAAGTTCATAACGCCCGTGGTCTAGGATCGAAACTGTCAATTTCATTGTGGCGCGGCAAGCAATTTTCAGGAGACCGGAATGTTTGAGTTGAAATCAAATAAAGAAAAAATGCCCGCCGATGCGGCTTTCGCGCTTGGCGCCGTTCAGTCCTATCTCACAAGGACTCTTGCGGACATCGTCGACGCCTTTTGCAATGATGGAAGCTATTCCGAGGAACAGGCGACAGCAATTCGCGACCTCTATGACTATCTGACGCTTTCGTTCGAGGACACCCTAGCGGAAGCCGCCTATTGCAAAACTTCGAAAGACGTTTGTCGTTTTTTCGCTAAAGAGAGGACCTCTTTCCACGGCGGCGAAAACGGCCCCGGAATCTTGTCCGGCCTGCACGCGAAATGAGAGATCGATTGATCGATCTCCTGGCCTGCTGAATTCATCCGGGCGCAGCGATTTCATCACGAGACGGACGCCACCGCGCCGGCCGATATTCTCCTTCCAAGGCGACGACGAATCCTTAAAATTGTTGCAGCATAAAGCTGGGGCGGCTGAGCGGGCGGTCATTTGATTCGCGCGCTTCCCGCTGGCGCGCAGCCGTCATGTCGCACAAGGGTTTCATGAGCCAGACTAATCCCCATTCCAGCGTCGACCGCTCGGAGCGCGCAGGCAGCCCCGGAATGGTGTTGGCGCTCGCCGTCGCGCTGGTCGTGGTCATGGCGGCCTTTCCCTTTCTGCAGCGCGACCAGGCGACCCGCCTCATCCTCGCTTTGCTGGCCTTTCTGGCCTTCATCGGCATTTCGGCGCTGCTCGCCTATGCGGTCGGCTTCCTGCAGATCGCGGGGCGGCAATCGCGCAATGACGTGACCAAGATCATCGCGGATTCAAGCCCCGACGGCCAGCTGGTCACCGAAGGCGAGAGCCGGGTTCTCTACGCCAACGAGACCTATATGGCTTTGTCGGGGGCGAATGACGCCGCCGATCTGCGCGCCGTGGACCGGCTGTTTTCCGGCGCGCCGGAAGTGGCCGAGCCGCTTTACCGGCTGGCCCAGGCGGCCCGCGAGGGCAAGCGCGGGGCCGAGGAGCTGCGAATCACGCCGCCCCTGCTCGGCGAAGGCGAATTCGGCTGGTATCGCATCCGCGTCCGCCCGATCGAGCGGCCCTCCGGCCCGCCGGCGGCGCTGTGGACCATTTCCGACGTCACCCGCGAGCGCGAGCGCCACGAAAACATTTTCCAGGAATTGCAGCACGCGATCGATTTCCTCGATCACGCGCCGGCCGGCTTCTTCTCGACCGACCCGAACGGCAATATTTCCTATATGAACGCCACTCTGGCGGGCTGGCTCGATTTCGATCTCGCCCAGGTCGGTTCAGGCGGCCTCGCGCTGCGCGACATCGTCGCCGGCGATTCCGCGGCTCTGCTCGACGCCGGCAAGGGGCCGCCCTCCACCGTGCGCACCGAGCAGATCGATCTCGACCTGCGCCGCCGCGACGGGTTGCGGCTGCCGGTGCGCCTGCTCCATCGCGTCGCCTATGGCCATGACGGGCTGCCGGGCGCCTCGCGCACTCTGGCGCTCAACCGCGCCCCCGGCGAGGAGCCGGCCGAGGAGGCCCGCGCGGCCGAGGTGCGTTTCGCGCGCTTCTTCAATTCCACGCCGATGGCTATCGCCACCGTGAACCGCGACGGCGCCATCCTGCGCTCCAACGCCGCCTTCGCCAAATTGCTGCCCGGCGCGCTGCAGGATGCTTCCGGCGGCAAAAGGATGATCGCCAACGGCATCGCCGAGCCGCATCGCGAGGCCCTGCGCACGGCCATCGCCGCCGCCGCATCGGGCAGCGAGAGCAACGACCCGATCGACGCCGCGCTTGAAGGCTCGACCCGCGCGGCGCGGCTGTTCGTGACGCCGAATGACGAGGCCGACCAGCGCGGCGCCGTGGTGTTCGCGCTCGACACCACCGAGGAGCGCAACCGCGAGGAACAGCTGCACCAGTCGCAGAAAATGCAGGCGGTGGGCCAGCTCGCGGGCGGCATCGCCCATGATTTCAACAATGTCCTGACCGCGATCATCGGCTATTCCGAGCTTCTGCTCGCCAATCACCGGCCGACCGATCCGTCCTTCCAGGACATTATGCAGATCAAGCAGAACGCCAATCGCGCGGCGGGTCTGGTGCGGCAATTGCTGGCCTTTTCGCGCCGCCAGACCCTGCGCCCGCAGGTCCTGCAACTCGGCGACGTGCTGTCGGAACTGCAAATGCTCACCCGCCGCCTGGTCGGCGAGAAGATCGAGGTCGACCTGCGTCAGGGCCGCGATCTGTGGCTGGTCAAGGCCGATCTCAACCAGTTCGAGCAGGTGATCGTCAATCTGATCGTCAACGCCCGCGACGCCATGCCGAATGGCGGCAAGATCTTCCTGCGCACCAAGAATGTCTCGCCCTCGGAATGCGCCGCCTATGGCGAAAAGCTGCTGCCGGCGGCCGATTATGTCGTGGTGGAGGTCGAGGACACCGGAACCGGCATTCCGGCCGACATCCGCGACAAGATTTTCGACCCGTTCTTCACCACCAAGGAATTCGGCAAGGGCACCGGCCTCGGCCTGTCGATGGTCTATGGCATCATCAAGCAGACCGGCGGCTTCATCTTCTGCGATTCGCAGGTCGGGCGCGGCACGACCTTCCGCATTTTCCTGACCCGGCACATACCGGTCGAGGCGCCCGTGGAGGCGCCCAAGGTCGAGGAAGAGAAGAAGGCCGCCGCCGACCATACCGGGCGCGGCGTCGTGCTGCTGGTCGAGGACGAGGAGGCCGTGCGCTCCTTCGGCGCCCGCGCCTTGACCTCGCGCGGCTATACTGTGTTGGAGGCCGAGACCGGCGTCGAGGCTCTGCGCGTGGTCGACGAGGCCAATGGCAAGATCGATCTCGTGGTGTCGGATGTGGTCATGCCTGAGATGGACGGCCCGACGATGTTCGGCGAATTGCGCAAGCGCGGCATCAAATGCCGGGTGGTCTTCGTTTCCGGCTATGCCGAGGACGCCTTTTCGAAAAACCTGCCGGAAGGCGAGGAGTTTGGCTTCATGCCCAAGCCCTTCACGCTGAAACAGCTGATCGAGACGGTGAAGGAGAATATGGGGGCGTGAGGGCGGCGCTTTGGCGCGAAAGGGGACAGACGCGAAAAGTGAAAATGGGCGCTGGAGGGCTTTTTCGGCGTCACCCGCCAAATGAAAGCGTGTTCTCGTTATGTTTCACGTGAAGCTTTGGTCGCGAGGCGGCGCCTAACACATTGAAAAGGCGTTAAATTGGATGACGCGCCGCTCATAGGCTCGACTTATACACGCCGGGGTTGTGCCTTTTGACCGCCGGCAAAACCGGCGAAAATCGACCTGATTTTGCGCCGGAATCGCTTGATTTTGGTACGAAAGTCGCCGGTTTTTCTCTCTTTTTTTCACTCAATCCACAACCTCGGCGTGCGGATTGTCGCCAAACTCGAACGACTAACAGCCGCATGGCCGGGCGTGTCCCGGCCATCCATGCCGCAACAGCGCCAAATCGCTAAAGACAAGGCTGCCGCCGCGCAAACACGAGTAGTTGCGTAATTGTAATTGTCACCGTAATCGGCGGCAATTAATATGCACTGTCACCGTAACCTACTGTCACCGTAACCTAAATTGCCACCCTGTCCAAGTCCCAACCGACCGGCCAGGCTGGCGCCGAAGTTGACTGTCACCAACGACGCCGCCTGGCCGATCCTTCACCGACAATCCAGGGAAACTGGACCTCCTAGCAATATTGCCAGCCCCTCTATGCGGCGATGATCACCTTCATTGCCTTTTCGCGCGCGGCGTTGCCGAACACTTCATAGGCATCCAAAATCTCGTCAAGCCTGAAGCGGTGCGTGATGAGCTTACCCGGATCAAACTTGCCGGCCTTGACGGTCTTCAGCAACATCGGCGTCGTGTTGGTATTCACCAGCCCCATCGAGATGTTGATGTTCTTGATCCACAGATCCTCGATGTGAAGCTCAACCGGCTTTCCGTGAACGCCGACATTCGCGATATTGCCGCCAGCCGAAACGATCTTCTGGCAGATGTCGAATGTCGCGGGAACGCCTACAGCCTCGATTGCCACATCGACGCCCTGACCAGCGGTCAGGTCCATGATCCGCGATGCGGCGTCTTCCTCACCAACGTGAATGGTGTCCGTTGCGCC
>NZ_JAYSBG010000289.1:0-4539 GCF_041915505.1 Rhodoblastus sp.
GATTCGATCGGATCGCAATCGACTCCAGTTTCCTTATGTTGTCGCGTTTTCGCGAAAAACCGGCATCCACTTTTTCGCACGCTGCTATAGAGCCGAATGATGACCTCGTTCAGTTTCGCCTCGGCACAGGGACCTCTCCCGCCGAGCGTAGTGGCGAAAATCCGCGAGGAGATCGGCGCGCCGCATGGCGCATTGCCGCTGCTTGAATTGCCGTTTTCCGGAACGGAATTCGAGGAAATCCGCGCGGCCGCCGAAGCCGATCTGCGCGCCCTGCTCAGCCTGAACCACACATATCGCGTCCTGTTCCTGCAAGGCGGCGCGACCGCCATGTTCGCGCTGACGCCGATGAACCTGCTCCGCCGCGGCGAAATCGCCGACCATGTGCAAGCCGGCCTCTGGTCGCGGCGCGCCGCCGAGGCCGCCGCCGGCTGGGCCGATGTTCGCATTGCGGCCACCGGCGATGGCCGATCCCTGCCCGCGCCCGCGACATGGCGCTTGTCCGGTCAGGCCGTCTATCGGCATCTGACCACGACGGAAACTGCCGAAGGTCTGCAATATTTCGCCTTTCCCGAACGCGACCACGTCCCCCTTGTCGCCGACATGACGGCGGATTTCCTCACCCGCCCGATCCCGCTGGCGCCCTTCGGCCTGATCTACGCCAGCGCCCAGAAAAACCTCGGCATAGCCGGCCTCACCGTCGTGATCGTTCACGAGGCGCTGCTGGAGCGCGCGCAGCCCGGCGTTCCCGCGCCGCTCAGCTTCGCGCGCCAGGCGGCTAACGATAACAAGGTCAATACGCCGCCCGTCTTCGCCATCGCGGTCGCCGGAAAAATGCTGCGCTGGTTACGCGAAACCGGCGGCCTCGACGCCGCGCGGGCCCGCAATGCGCGCAAGGCCGAAATGCTTTATGCGGCGCTCGATCGCGACGATTTTTACATCCGGCCAATCGCCCGCGAACACCGCTCGACGGTCAGCGTGCGCTTCCAATTGGCGAACGCTCGCCTGGAAGAGGAATTCGTGCGTGAGGCCGAAGCCGCCGGATTGTTCCATTTGCGCGGGCACCCCGCGATCGGCGGCTTGCGCGCTTCGCTCTACAACGGCGTGACGGAGGAGGCCGTCGAGGCGCTCGCGGCGTTTGTTGCGGCATTTCGGCAGCTGCGAGGCTGACGACATGACGAACGCGTGGGAGCATCGCCCTGTTGTCGCCATGGGACTGACTTTCGCCGGCCCTCTTGGCGTGGCCCCTGGCGTGGACCGCGACGGCGGCCAGATCGGCGCGCTCGACCTCGACGGCTTCGGCCATATCGAGATCGGCACGGTGACCCCGCAAACCCGGATCGCCATCGGCGCGCGTCCGCGCAACCTGCGCGTCGGGATCAATTTTGGCAGCGAGCGGCAGGGATTGAACGAATCCGTGATCGCCGATTATTGCGCCGCCCTGCGCGGGGCCTATTCGCACGCCGATTACCTCTGCGCCAATCTGTCTTCGCCCCGTGGCGGGCGCGACGGAAACAGCCCGGGCGCGAGCGCTCTGATTGCGCGCGTTCTGGAAGAGCGGGACAAGTTCGCCGCTGCATCGGGGCGCTGCAAGCCGCTACTGGTCAAACTGGCCGCGTCCCACGGAGACGACCGCCTCCCCATCGCGCTCGTGGAGGCCAGAGGCCAAAAACTCGACGGCCTCGTGCTTGCCTGCAGCGATCTGGGCGTCATCGCCAGGACAAGGGAACTGATCGCGGATTTGACGCTGATCTCTGTCGGCGGCGTCACGACCGCGGCCGATGTCGCGTCTCGCCTCGCGGCGGGCGCGACTCTCGTCCAGACCTATTCCGCCTTCGTCAACGGCGCTGTTCAGGCGCTCCGGGATTGCGGCGCGATGCCTTCGCCCCTGACAGGGCATTAATAGACGCACCGCCCCCGGCCGGTTCGTCGGTTCAGTCCTCGGCATAGAAGAGCGGCGGGTGCGACGCCGCAAGCCGCGCGAGCGCCTCCGGATCGCAAATTTCGATCGCGCCGCCGCGCACCCGGATATGGTCCTTGGCGAGCGTCGCCAGGCTTCGGGAAAAGACTTCGGGAACCATGCCGAGCCGGGCCGCCAGCCCGCGCTTGTCGAATGGCGCGCGGACGACGTGCCGGCCGCCTGTCGCGGCGTCGCGTTCGACAAGCCATTTCGCCAGGCGTTCGACGCTTGTCAGCAGCGTCTGGCTTTTCACCTCACGCGTCACCGCGCGATAGCTATGAGCCATCTCAAGCGCCGCGGTCCGCGCGAAGGTTTCATCGGTTTCAAACGCACGACGAACGGCGAGCGCCGGAACCAGAAGCAGCTCCGACCGTTCGAACACGCGGGCGGAGGTCAGTTGCGGCCTGTCCATCAGAACCCCGGCCATGATGAAGGAATGCGGCGGCTCGATAACGACGAACTCCGTCTCCTGTCGGCGATAACGCGAATAAAGCTCGACAGCCCCGGACAGGACGACGTGAAGCCAGCGCGGCTCCGCGCCTTCCTGGATCAGGGCGTCGCGCGGCGAAAAGACGCGCCGCTCGCTGCGTCGAAGCAACAGGTCGATGGTGTCTGAGCGGCATTTCGCCCAAAGCGGATGGCCTCTCAGACGGTCTGCCGTTTCGGTAGCTGGCGCCAAATCGTCCTCGCGATGTGCAAGCATTCCTGGCTTCCCGGCGCATTTCTTTCATTCAAACGCCATGCGGCGCTTCGCCAAGGCGAAGCCTTCACCCTTTGAACTGCGGGAACAACAGGTTGTTCTCCGTGTGGATATGCTCTTTAAGATCGTCGGACAGCTTCCGCAGACCGGCGTAAAGCGCGCGCCATGAGCCGCAAGCATCGTCCGGCGGCTGCATGTTGTGGGCGATGACCTCGAGCTGCTCCAGAGCCTCGCCATGGCCCTCGTGTTCAAACTCCATCACGGAAATGGGGCCGGCCGCCATGGGATGGCCCGCGCGGATCATCGGGAAAAGCATCGCCTCTTCCTTCTGCATATGCGCGTCAAGCTCGGCCGCCAGCGCGCTCAGGAAGTCGGCCAGCCCCTTGGGCGCCTCAGGATGATCCGCGTGAACCTGCTCGACTCGCCGCGCCAGCCGCAACAGTTCGGGCAACTCGCGCCGGTGTGTCTCGTGATAACGGGAGAGGATGAATTCAATGAGTTCGTCCGGCTCTTCCGAGCCCATCGTCGGTTGCTCGTCAAGCGCGGCGAGTCGCCGCTCGACCTCGCTCAGATCGAGCCCGCGCTTTTCAACCGCGCTGGCCAGCGTCTGCCGCCCTCCGCAACAATAGTCGAGCTTGAATGAGCGAAACACCGCCGTGGCGCCTGGCAAGCGCGCCGCGATCTCTCCGACAGGGGTTTCGCCAAAGTTCAAACAAGGCTTTTCAGTCTGGATCATGCCCGCCTCACGCAAAGGAGAAGTGTGCGCACTGTCCTTCGTCGCGCGCGGCGCATCGTTGCGGATGGGCAAATTCGTTGTCGGTTCGTCAGGAAAATCTGTCCGATAGGCGAGCTCAGGCGACGCGCCGCAGCGATGATCCGATCGTGGCGCTTCCCCGTCGCTTTTCCGCTTCACCGGCTGGAACGCCTCGATCCGTCACATCTTGAAATTACACGGCGCCGCCCCGTTCCGGCGAAGCGGTTTCAGCCTGAATGGCGTCGTTTGATAAGCCCGAATTTAGGCCTTGTCCTTCCCTTCGATAGGAGTCAAGAATGTGGCCGGTCGCGAAAATTCATTTGGAAAAACGGATATGCCGACCACTCTTCCCATTCGGCCGCATCCGATTAGCGTGAGGTTGCCCCACGTCCGCATATTCGCCGTGGAATTGGTTTTATTCTTCTGTGTTCTTGTCCTATTTTCCTTGGCGCGACCGATAGACGCCGGATTGGCCCCTGAATTTGCGGCGCTCGCCTATTCCCCATGAAAGTCGGGTTTGCGAACTGGCGTTCGCGTATGTTGGCGAGGAACAAACCAAGTTACTGCGGCTGCTTTATCAGCCTCGCTCCAGCCCCTCATTCTCCGCGCTAAACACGACGCCTGCGGCCTCGTGGGTCGCGGGTTGTGGCATTGGTGCGATCCCGAACAAGCGACTTACGGAGAAGGCGCCGCCACGATCATCAAGGGATTCGCGTTGAACCGGACATAGCCTTCCTCGCGAACCAGCAGGTCGAGGCCGAACGAGGCAATGTCATCGGCCAATGGTTCGATCTCCGGCCGCCGATCCTCGCGGAACTGTTTGGCGTAGCCGTGGCATTTGCCGCAGATTTCCGCGACGATGTCCTTTGACAATTCCTCGATCAGGCGTTGCGAGACGCCTTCGGTCGAACCGCACATGACGCATTTCACGCGAACATAGTTCCATCGCGTCGCGCAAAGACCGCAGCAGCAATAACGGGCGCGCGAGGCTTCGGCCCAACCGACAATGGACGACGCGACGGGCGCGCCGCCACAAACGGGGCAGACGCCGTCTCCAACCGGCCGCAGATGGGAAGCATCCAGCCCGGCCGCCAACCGCGTCAAATAAAGCTGCAAGGCCGCCGCGAC
>NZ_JAYSBG010000290.1:0-4538 GCF_041915505.1 Rhodoblastus sp.
AGGCCCGGAAGGCGCAGGAAGGAAACCAGCGCGCCATCGTCATTATGCGCGCGGAAGCGGCGGCGGACGGGGCGGCCGCGCCCGGCCCAGCGCGGGAGCGATGCGGAAAAACCTTGCGGACGAGCGGAGGCTCCGGCGGCGAACGCGGCGCGCGGGGCTGCGAGGGCTGGATTAAGCCCGTCTACCGATCGCAGGAGGCGTCTTGCACCATCCATTTCACAAGCTCACCGAACGAAATGCCGCGATATGCGGCCAGTTCAGGCGCGAGCGAGGTCTCTGTCATGCCCGGTTGCGTATTGACTTCCAGTACGACGAGTTCGCCCGTGCCTCCGGGGCGATCGTCGTAGCGGAAGTCGGTTCGGCTTACGCCGCGACACCCGAGAGCCTTGTGCGCCTTTAAGGCCAACTCTTGAATGATTTGGTAAATATTTTCTTTAACTTTTGCGGGCAATTCGTGAATTGATCCGCCGGGCGCGTATTTTGCATCGAAGTCGTACCAGCCTCCGCCGGCCGCCTTGATCTCGATCACGTCCAGCGCCCGGTCGCCCATCACGGCGCAGGTCAATTCCCGGCCGGCGATATATTTTTCGGCCAGCATCAGGTCGCCATAGGGCCAATCCGCGCGCAGCAATTCCTGCGGCGGATGGGAGGTTCCCTCCTGCACGATGAAGACGCCATAGGACGAGCCTTCCGCCACAGGTTTTAACACATAGGGCGGCGGCAGGGCGTGCTCCCTGGCCGCCTCGAACCGGCTGACGACCCTGCCCGCGGCGACCGGCACGCCCGCCGCCGCCATGACCAGCTTGGCCTTGTCCTTGTTTGCGGCGAGCGCCGAGGCCAGCACGCCGGAATGGGTATAGGGAATGCGGAGAAGCTCCAGCACGCCCTGAATGATCCCATCCTCGCCGCCCGGGCCGTGCAAGGCGTTGAGCGCCGCGTCGGGTTTCAGCTTCGCCAGAACCTCGGCGACGTCACGGCCGACATCGACGCGCGAGACGGTGAAGCCTTCCCCTTCGAGCGCCCTGGCGCAGGCCTCGCCAGAGCGCAGGGAAACGCTGCGCTCGCTGGAGAAGCCGCCCATCAGAACCGCGACATGCTTGGTCATTTGCCTTGTCCTTCATTTACCCGCCGCAGCCTCCCCTTCTCCCCATAGGGCGTTCCTGGGAACGCCCGTCTCCCGACGCGCTATGGCGGGAGAAGGTGGATCGTCGCCGTCAGGCGGCGAGACGGATGAGGGGTTCCAGCAACGGGAAACGCCCCCTCATCCGGCGCTGACGCGCCACCTTCTCCCGCAAGGGGAGAAGGGATTCGCGCCTAGCTTTTTTCACCGATGCGCTTGATTTCCCAGTGCAGGTCGACTCCCGTCGCCGCCTTGACGCGGGCGCGGACCTCGTCGCCGAGATTTTCGATATCAGCGGCGGTGGCCGCGCCGCGATTGATGAGAAAATTGCAGTGCATTTCCGACACCTGCGCATCGCCGACCACCAGCCCCCGGCAGCCGGCGCGGTCGATCAATTGCCACGCCTTTTCGCCCGGCGGATTCTTGAAGGTCGAGCCCCCGGTCTTTTCCCGGATCGGCTGGGCCTTCTCGCGCGCCTCGGTGATGCGGTCCATTTCGGCCAGGATCGTGGCCGGATCGCCGGGACGACCCTGGAAAAGCGCGCTGGTGAAGATCACATCCTCGGGGGCGCCGCTGTGCCGATAGGTCATGCCGAGATCGGCCACCGAAAATTCGACGATCTCGCCCTTGCGGTTGACGCCGCGCGCGGAAATCAGCGCATCCTTGGTCTCGCCGCCATGGGCGCCAGCGTTCATGCGCAGGGCGCCGCCGATGGAGCCGGGAATGCCGCGCAGGAAGGCGAGGCCGTCAAGGCCGGCTTCCGCCGCCGCCTTGGCCACGCGCATGTCGGGCGCGCAGGCGCCGGCCCGCAGGCGGCTCCCTTCCTCGACTGTAATCTCGCCGAAAGCCTTGCCGCCGAGCCGGATCACCACGCCCTTCACGCCGCCGTCGCGGATGATGAGATTCGAGCCGAGGCCGATGGTCGTGACCGGAATTTCCGCCGGCAGGTTTTTCAGGAAATAAGCGAGATCGTCCTCGTCGGCCGGGCTGAACAGAACCTCGGCGTGGCCGCCGACGCGAAACCAGGTGAAAGGCGCGAGCGGCTGGCTGGCGGCGAGCCTTCCGCGCAACGCCGGCAATTTCGTCGCGAGCGCTCCCGCGAGATCGTCGGCCGCAACGCTCATGCGAAGGCTCCCGCGAACCAGGAGGCGAACAGTTTCTTGCCCGCTTCCGCTGTCGCGGCGCCAAAGGCGGCGGTCTGGCCGCGCAGGTCGCGCGGGTCGATCCCGGCCTTGCCCAATTCGACCGTGTGGCCGATCAGCCAGGCCTCCAGCGCCTTGGGCTCGACCTCGGCGTGGAATTGCAGCCCCAGAGCATAGGCGTCGAGCGAAAAGGCCTGATTGGGACAGACCGCCGTGAAGGCGAGCCTTTTGGCGCCCGCCGGCAAATCGAAGGCGTCGCCATGCCAATGCAGGACCTTGACGCCCTCCAGCGCCGCGAGCGGCGAGGCGCGGCCTTCGTCGGTCAGAGTGAGCGGCGCATAGCCGATTTCCTTGGCCGGACCGGGCGCGACTTTGGCCCCCAAAGCCGCCGCCATCAACTGGGCGCCGAGACAGATTCCGAGAGTGTGCTTCTTCGCAGCGAGCCTTTCGCCGATCGCTCGAATCTCCTCGACCAGCCAGGGATAGACGTCGGTCTCATAGACGCCGATCGGCCCGCCGAGCGCGATCAGGAGATCGCAGGATTGCACCTCGGCGGCGGGAAAGGGATCGACGCCCATTTCGCAGACCTCGATCGAAAAGCCATTGTCGCGCAGGATCGGCGCGAGCACGTCGAGCCCCTCGAAGGCGACATGGCGCAGGACGAGCGCGCGCCGGCTCACGCGGCGTCCCCCGCCGCGAGTTGGCCCGGCAGCGCATAGGCCCATTGCGAAATGCTGCCGGCGCCGAGCAGCACGACGTAATCGCCCGGCTTGGCCAGTTCGCGGACGATGTCCGGCAAATCGTCGGGACGCGGCAAAGCCAGCGCCTGGCGATGGCCGTGGGCCTTGATCGCCGACACCAGCGCCTCCTTGTCCACGCCCGCGATCGGCGCCTCGCCGGCTGCATAGACATCGGCGACGATGACGACATCGGCGTCGTTGAAACATGTCGCGAACTGGTCGAACAGGCTCTGCAACCGGGTATAGCGATGCGGCTGCACCACGGCGATCACCTTGTGCTCGGTCGAGGCGCGGGCGGCGCGCAGCACGGCGGCGATTTCGACCGGATGATGACCGTAATCGTCGAAGATCAGCGCGCCCTTCCATTCGCCGGTGCGGGTGAAGCGGCGCTTGACGCCGCCGAAACCGGCGAGGCCCTTCTTGATGTTCTCGATGCTGACGCCGAGCTGATAGGCGACCGCGATGGCCGCCGTGGCGTTGAGCGCATTGTGGTGGCCGGGCATGGGCAGGACCAGATCGGCCAGGATCTCCTCATGCCCGTGCAGGCGGTCGCGCAGGGTGACGTTGAAGCGCGACACGCCGCCGGTCAGATCGATATTGGAGAGCCGCACGTCGGCCTGCGGGTTCTCGCCATAGGTGATGACGCGGCGATCCTCGATCTTGCCGACCAGCTCCTGCACCGTCACGTGATCGAGGCACATGACCGCGAAGCCGTAGAACGGCAGGTTTTCGACGAAGGCGCGGAAGGCTTCCTTGATCGCGTCGAAGGTCTTGAAATGATCGAGATGCTCAGGGTCGATATTGGTGACGACCGCGACATCGGCCGGCAGTTTCAGGAAGGTGCCGTCGCTTTCGTCGGCCTCCACCACCATCCATTCGCCGGCGCCGAGGCGCGCATTGGTGCCATAGGCGTTGATGATGCCGCCATTGATGACGGTCGGGTCGAGGCCGCCGGCGTCCAGCAGGGTCGCGACCAATGAGGTCGTGGTGGTCTTGCCATGGGTGCCCGCGATGGCGACGCATTGCCGCAGCCGCATCAGCTCGGCCAGCATTTCGGCGCGGCGCACCACCGGCAGGCGCTTTTCGCGCGCGGCGGCCAGTTCCGGATTGTCGCGCTTGATCGCGGTCGAAACCACCACCACGGCGGCGTCGCCGAGATTTTTCGCATTGTGGCCGACGAAGACCCGCGCCCCCTTGTCGCGCAGGCGCTTGACGTTGGCGTTGTCAGATGCGTCCGAGCCCTGCACGTCATAGCCGAGATTGATCAGCACTTCGGCGATGCCCGACATGCCGATGCCGCCGATTCCGACGAAATGAATGGGGCCCAGTTTGCTCGGCAGTTTCATTCTTGCGACTCCGGAAAAGGCTCAGGCGGGCAGCTGCATGAAGATCAGGTCGGTGTCCTCGGGACGCGCGCCGAGGCCGGTGAGCAAAGCGTGGACCTGTCCGCGATGATGGGTCTGGTGGTTGAACATATGGGTCACGGCGAGCCAGCGCGGACGGCGCGTCTCCTGCCGCTGGATCGACGACAGCCAG
>NZ_JAYSBG010000291.1:0-4482 GCF_041915505.1 Rhodoblastus sp.
GCGAATCGACGAGACCGACCTTCGCCTTGCGCTGACGGCGAAGCGTAACGCCGTCGCCGCGGCGCGCGCATCCCTCGTTCAGTTGGCGGCGGATGAACGCCGATACGGCAGTTTGCTCAATAAGGGATGGGTCTCCCGCCAGCGCTATGATCAGGCGAAGGCCGCTTCGGACACTGCCGAGGCGCAACTCGCCGCCGCCGAAGCCGACGCGCGGGTCGCCGAGAACGAAGCCGCCTATTCGGTCCTGGCGGCGGACGCGGATGGAACGGTTGTCGAGACGCTTGGCGAACCGGGACAGGTGGTCTCCGCTGGCCAGACCGTGGTTCGGCTCGCCCAGGCCGGCTCACGCGAGGCGGTTGTCGCGCTTCCTGAAACGATCCGGCCGGCGATCGGTTCGTCAGCTGCGGCCAGCGTGTATGGAAGCAACGAGCGTCGCTATGGCGCGCGTCTTCGGCAGTTGTCGGATTCGGCCGATCCCCAAACCCGCACCTATGAAGCCCGCTATGTGCTCGACGGCGACGCCGCGGCGGCGCCGCTCGGCGCGACGGTCACTGTTCGACTGGCGAGCCAGGCGCGCGAGCCGGAGGTTCAGGTTCCGCTTGGCGCCTTGCTCGACGACGGCAGGAAGACCGGCGTTTGGGTCGTGAACGACGCCACTTCGACCGTAAGTTTTCGGCCCGTGAAGCTTGTTCGGATGAGCGGCGAAGCGGCCGTGATCACCGGGCTGAACTCTGACGAACCGGTTGTTTCGCTCGGCGCACATCTCCTTCATGAGGGCGCCCGCGTCAGGACTGCGTCCGAAAGCAGGGGGAACTGATGAGCCTCAATCTTTCCGCGCTCGCCGTCCGCGAACGGGCCGTCACCCTGTTCTTCATCCTCCTGCTGGCGGCCGCCGGCGCCTATGCCTTTCTCTTGCTCGGCCGCGCCGAGGACCCGAACTTCACCATCAAGACCCTGACGGTCACGACGGTCTGGCCGGGCGCGACGGCGCGCGAGATGCAGGACCAGGTCGCCGAACCCCTGGAGAAGCGCATTCAGGAGCTGACCTGGTACGATCGGGTGGAGACAACGACGCGGCCTGGCTATGCCTATATGACGGTGACGCTGAAGGACAGCACGCCTCCGTCTGTCGTGCAGGAGGAGTTCTACCAGGCTCGCAAGAAGCTCGCGGATGAAGCCCGCAACCTGCCCTCCGGCGTGCTCGGCCCCTTCGTCAACGACGAATATTCGGATGTGAGCTTCGCCCTTTATGCGCTCAAGGCCAAGGGCATGCCAATGCGTGAGCTGGCCAGGCAGGCCGAGGCGATTCGCCAGAACCTGCTGCATGTGCCTGGCGTCAAGAAGATCAACATCCTCGGCGAGCGTCCGGAACAGATATTCGTCGAGTTCTCCTTTGCCAAACTGGCGACCCTCGGCGTGTCGGCGCAGGACATTGTCGCCGCCTTGCAGCGGCAGAACACGGTCACGCCGGCAGGCTCGATCGACACTCGGGGGCCGCAGGTCTTCATCCGGGTCGATGGCGCCTATGACAGCGTCCAGACGATCGCCGACACGCCGATCGTCGCCGCGGGAAAGACGCTGAAGCTCTCCGACATCGCCGAGGTCCGGCGCGGCTACGAGGATCCTCCCACCTACCTCATCCGAAACCAGGGTGAGCCGACCATCATGCTCGCGGTGGTGATGCAGGAGGGCTGGAACGGTCTCGCGCTCGGCACGGCGCTCAAGGAAAGGGCCGCGGAGATCGCACAGACCCTGCCGCTCGGGATGACGCTCGACAAGGTGACCGATCAGGCCGTGAACATCGACTCGGCAGTCAATGAATTCATGATGAAATTCGCGATGGCGCTCGGCGTGGTGCTGCTGGTGAGCCTGCTCAGCCTCGGCTGGCGCGTCGGAATCGTCGTGGCGGCCGCCGTCCCCCTGACGCTCGCCGTCGTGTTCCTCATCTTGCTGGAAACCGGCCGCTTCTTCGACCGCATCACGCTCGGCGCCTTGATCCTGGCGCTTGGTCTTCTCGTGGATGACGCGATCATCGCTATCGAGGTGATGGTGGTGAAAATGGAAGAGGGCATGGACCGCATCAAGGCGGCGGCCTATGCCTGGAGCCACACCGCGGCGCCGATGCTGTCGGGCACGCTCGTGACGATCGCCGGATTCCTGCCGGTCGGCTTCGCGCCCTCGACGGCCGGCGAATACGCCGGCAACATCTTCTGGGTCGTGGGCTTCGCGCTCATCGTCTCCTGGATCGTCGCGGTGGTCTTCACGCCCTATCTGGGCGTGAAGATGCTGCCCGCGATCAAACCGATCGAGGGCGGCCACCACGCAATTTACGACACGCCGAACTATCGGCGCCTGCGAGGGCTCATCACCTTCGCCGTGCGCCACAAGTTCCTGGTCAGCGGCGTCGTCGCCATGGCTTTCTCGCTTGCCGTCGTGGGCATGGGCGGCGTCAAACAGCAGTTCTTCCCGACGTCCGACCGTCCCGAAGTGCTGGTGGAGGTTCGTCTGCCGGAAGGCGCCAGCATCGAGACGACGACCGCTGCTGTCGAGAAACTCGAACGCTGGCTACGCGACCAGCCGGAGGTCAGCATCGTCACGAGTTATGTCGGCCAGGGCGCGCCCCGCTTCTTCTTGGCGATGGCCCCGGAGCTGCCTGACCCCGCTTTCGCCAAGATCGTCGCGCTGACACCGGATGCCGAGGCGCGCGAGCATCTGAAGCACCGGCTTCGGCAGGCGGTGGCCCAGGGACTCGCGCCGGAGGCCTATGTGCGCGTCACACAGTTCGTGTTCGGTCCCCCTTCGGTCTTCCCGGTCGAGTTCCGGATCATGGGACCCGATCCCGCGCAACTCTACAGCATTTCCGAAAAGGCGCTCGACATCATGCGGACCGTCCCCGACGTGCGGGAGGCAAACCGCGACTGGGGGAATCGCACGCCCGTGCTCCGCTTCATCCCGGATCAGGATCGACTGAACCTCATCGGCCTCTCACCGGCGCAGGTGGGCCAGCAGCTCCAGTTCCTGCTCACCGGCGTCGCCGTCACGCAGGTCCGCGAGGACATCCGCAATGTCCCCATCGTGGCGCGCAGCGCAGGAGGCGAGCGGCTGGATCCGGCGCATCTGGCGGATTTCTCGCTGATGAGCCGGGACGGCCGTCAGGTTCCACTCGACCAGATCGGTCATTCGGAAATCCGTCTGGAAGAACCGATCCTGAAGCGCCGCGATCGCACGCCCGCCATCACTGTCCGCTCGGACCTCAATGAGGCGACCCAGCCCCCGGAGGTTTCCAAGCAGATCATGACGGCCCTTCAGCCGCTGATCGCATCCCTCCCGGCCGGCTACCGAATCGAAATGGGCGGATCGATCGAGGAGGCGGCCAAGGCCAACGCCGCGTTGGGCAAAATCTTCCCGGCCATGATCGCCGCCACGCTGATCATCATCATGCTGCAGGTGCGCTCCTTCTCGATGATGGCCATGGTCTTGCTGACGGCGCCGCTCGGCCTCGTCGGCGTCGTGCCGGCGCTGCTCGCCTTCAACCAGCCCTTTGGATTCAACGCCATTCTGGGCCTGATCGGACTGGCTGGCATCCTGATGCGCAATACGCTGATCCTGACCGAACAAATCAAGGAGAACCGCGCCGCCGGGCTGGACGACTATCACGCCGTCATCGAGGCCACCGTGCAACGCACGCGGCCCGTGGTCCTGACCGCGCTTGCCGCCGTGCTCGCCTTCATTCCCCTCACGCACTCCGTCTTCTGGGGATCGATGGCCTATACGCTGATCGGCGGCACGGCGGCCGGCACGGTGCTGATCCTGCTGTTCCTTCCTGCGCTTTATGCAGCCTGGTTCCGGATCAAACCAGCGGCGGACGGCGTCCGTGCGGAATCCTCTTTGGGCGGGCGAACGGATCTGCGAACAGCAACATCTGCCGAATATGGCTCTCGTTGTTGATTTCCGCTTGGAACAGACCCTGGTTTCGCGCTGACGTTGCCTCCAACTTTTATCCAGCTCTGAGTTCGCTCTGACGGTTGGTATTGCCCTCCTGGGCGTGGTGAATGCTGTGGGCCGGCTCGAAGCCATCGGCTTTGCGCAGCGCCGGCCCACGCCGCGGGAACGTCTCGGCGAACTCGGTCGGCGTGCGCCATCCGAGCCGAGAGTGCGGGCGGTTTTCGTTGTAATCGCGCCGCTAGGCCGCAGACTCATAACGATTTGATCCAGATGCGCGCCGCCGCGAGTTTGATGGCGGCGAGGAAGTTGAGCGGATTCTTGTCGTAGCGGGTAGCGATGCCGCGCAAGTGCTTGAGCTTGTTGAAGAAGCGCTCGACGAGGTTTCGCTGGCGGTAGACCCAGGAGCTGAAGGCGAAAGTGTCCTTGCGCGTGCATTTAGAGCAAGTTCTGTGAATTCGGATTCGGCTGGGATTCCCAAACGGCCACGCTCGTGCGAGTCTACGAGCGTGATTGCGAGGGAGGAATCCCATGGCCCGG
>NZ_JAYSBG010000292.1:0-4429 GCF_041915505.1 Rhodoblastus sp.
CGAGAATCTTGATCGTATCGGCGAAATGCGCCCCATCGACGTTGGAGACGAAATGAAGACGCGGCCCGTCATGATAAGGCGCGAGCGCCCGCGCCGTCATGACGGGCCCCAGATCCGAACCGCCGATACCGATATGCATCACATCGGAAAAACGGCCGCCGTCGGCGGCCGCGATCGCGCCCGATCGAACGCCCTCGGCGAAGCGACCAAGACGTTCAAGCTCATCGCGAATGCCCGGCATGACGTCCTCGCCATCCACGAAGACGGCGCGGTCCGACAGATTTCGCAGCGCCGTATGCAGGACGGCGCGCTTTTCGGTGATGTTGATCGGCGCGCCATCGAACATCGCGTCGCGCTTCCGCGCGACGTCGCAGGCGTCGGCCAAGGCGAGAAGGAGGTCGAGCGCGCGCCTGGTCACAGCGGTCTTCGAATAGTCGAGCAGCATATCCTCGAATCGGACCGAAAATGCCTCGAACCGATCCGCGTCGTCACCGAAGAGATCGACGATCGGCCGCTTTTCCGTTCCTTGCCGCTCTTCGGCGAGCTGCGTCCAGATCGCTTCAATCGCCTCAACCTTCATCGCTCCAAACCTCCCTTGTCAAAGGCGCGGCGGATCGCGCGCGCAAACGCTCGCCAGTTTTTGCTGGACGTATCGGAATTCCGCTTTTGCGCGATGCGATCGGCTGGTGGACGGCATCCCTGCCGGCCGCCTTGACGTCAGACGCTTCGCATTCTCATCGCCGACGCCGCGCCGGATCAGCCGCTGATCGTGGCCGCGACTTCGCTTTTCCTCGGCAGATCGGCGCCTTGCCGAGTGCATGTGATCGCCGCCGCCGTCACCGCGAAATCGATGGCGCGTCCGAGTTCCTGCGCCGACAGGCCGGCGAGGTCCTTCTTGGCGAGTTGACCCGACTTGCTCAGATAACCGAGGATCGCCGCATGGAATGTGTCTCCGGCGCCGACGGTGTCGATCACATTGATCCGCTTTCCGGGAACGGAGATTTTTTCGCCGTTTCGCAAGTAGCCCGTCGCGCCGTCGCCGCCATGTGTAACGATGACGATCGATGGCCCGGCCAGGAACCAGCCAGCGACGACGTCATCGATATCGACGTTCGCGCCATAGGCTAGGGCTATGTCCTCTTCGCTCGCCTTGACGATGTCCGCGAGCGAAAGAAAAGCCGAAAACCGTTTCTTCCATGCCTCCAGATCGGGCGTGACATTCATGCGCACATTGGGGTCGAGGGAAATGACCCTGCGGGCGGCTTCGCGACGCGCGAGATCGAGATAGGCGCCGGCGACCGGATCGACAGCCAACGTGTAGGAGCCGAAGGTCAACGCGCGCACGTCCTCCGGCAGGTTGGCGGGCAGCATGGCGGGCGTGATCTCGCGGTCCGCCTTGCCCTCGCCATGAAAGGAATAGCTGGGCTGGCCCGTCGGGTCGGTGGTGACGACGGAAATGGTCGTCAGGCGAGTGGAGTCGACGGCGAAGTTCAGATCGACGCCTTCGGACTGCAGCTTGCGCCGCAAGGCCGCGCCGAAGCGGTCGGAAGACAAGCCGCCGCAGAACGCCACCTTTTCCTCCAGGCGCGCGAGGCCGATCGCCACATTCATGGGCGAGCCGCCCAATGTGACCAGGGCCGACATCGCCGAACCCGGATTTTCGTCGACGAACAGGTCGACAATGGCTTCGCCGCAGACGAGGATCATTGGACGGCCTTTTCCAGCTTGGGAGTCCCATGTGTTCGCGCGAGACGGTCGGTCGGCGCCGTGGTCTCTTCGTGGATGACGCCCTTGCGCAAAATGATATTGCCATAGAGCCGCCGCTCGCCGGTCGCGACGATCAGGTAAGCGGATTTGACGCGATTGTAGAAGGCCTCTCCGCGCAGCGTTCTGACGGCGACGCCCGGCTCGTGGATTTCGACGATGGTGTCGAATTCATCGTGAACGGGATGCGTAGGGCGGTCCGGCGGAACGGGGCGAAAGGCCGCATTTTCGACCATGCGGTCGAGCGGCAGCACCGACAGGATCGCGCCCAGCATGGCGGAGGCCGAATGACCGTCGGCGCGCACGCAACGTTGCGCATGCGCCTCGGCCGGATAATTCGCGTCCACAATCGCGATCTCATCGCCATGCCCCATCGCGCGCAAGGCGCGCAGGAGGTCCGGGCCGAGCAATGGGTCGACGCCCTTGAGCATCAGGCCTCTCCTTTGAAAAGCACATTCTGGTTGAGAAGAAAGCGGGCGAAGAACGGCAGGCTGGCGGCGCCCATGGTGCGGGCGTTTGCGCCGATCGAGCCCTCGTCGATCTCGAAAGGCGAAAGCCCCTGAAGATCCTGCGCGCGCGCCTTCTTGCGCACGAGATCGACCAACCGCCTGCGCACGTCGGGCGCGAGACCGCCGTCGATGATCACGTGGCCGAAATCGATCACCGACACGGAGGCGGCGATCGCCTGGGCGAGTCCGTCCGACGCCTCGTCGAGCCAGTCGTCGAGGATGGGGCCGAGGCTGTCCCAGGCCTGCGATCGGAAAAAGGCGACAGGATCGCGACCGGCCTCGATCAGGCGCCGCTCCAGCCCGTAAAGCGAGGCCGCATGGATTAGTTGCCGGCGCTCCGCGACGCCTGTTTTCCGATCCTTGATCACGACCGGCATGGAGCCCAGCGCGCCCGCATTGCCCTGGCGCCCCGAATAGAGTTCGCCATTGAGAACGATTCCGCCGCCGGCGAAATAGCCGACGAAGAAATAGAGGAAGTCCTCAAAGTCCCGGCCGCGGCCGAACGTCAGCTCGGCGCCGCAGGCGGCGGTGGCGTCATTGGAAATCGAAACGGACAGGCCGCTCACCGACTCAAGTTCGGCGAGGAGATTGCAGTTGCGCCAGGCTTCGAGCGCCGAATGCGGCGCGCCGACCTCCGCGCACCAGCTCCACAACTCGAACGGAACGGCGACGCCCAGTCCGGCGATGCGCTCCTTCTGCGTGTCGCTCAGCTTGTCGGTGAGCGCGGCCATGCTCTTCGCCGTGAAGGCGAGAATGTTGTCGACATCGGGATAGGCATAGGAACAGCGGACCTGATCGCGAACCGCGCCGACGAAATCCATCAGCATCAGGCTCGCCGTGCGGCGGCCGATGTGGAGGCCGACGGCATAGGCGCCGTCCGGGTTCAGCCTCAGCGGCACCGACGGTTGTCCGACGCGGCCGCGATTGGGCTCCATGCGAAGCAGCAATCCATCCCCCTCCAGAGCGCGCACGATGACGGAGGCCGTCTGCGCGGACAGGCCCGTCAGGCGCGCGATCTCGGCCTTGGGCAGGTTCGAGAACCGGCGGACGAGCGAAAGCACGAGCCGCTCGTTGTAAGCCCTGACGCCGATCAGATTGGTGCCGCGAGATTTCTCTCCGGTCTGGGGCGTCGCTGCTGCGTCAAAGATCATCAAGGTTGTCCATGGATGTCGAAACGCCGGAATTCTCTCATCGGGCTCACACATGACGCAAGCGTCGCCTTTCGGAAGGCTTCGAACGCGCCATGAGAGAAAGATGGCCCAAAAAAACGTCCGCGTCAATTAATAAACCAAAATGATTTATCTATTGACAGGCGATCAGAACGGTGGGAGGCTGCGATACCAGATGAGGCAAAGGGCGCGCCGAAAGCGCCCCGCCAATGAGCCGGGCTCATGGCGAAAAGGGCCCGTTGGGGAGGGAAAAATGTCGAAGATCGAGAATCTTCTGGCTGCTCCGATTTTGGAGATGCGCAACATCTCCAAGACGTTCGGCAAGCTAAAGGCGTTGCGTAATGTGCAGTTCCGGGTCGCCAAGGGCGAAATCCACGCCCTGATGGGCGAGAACGGCGCCGGGAAGTCGACGCTGATGAAAATTCTCGCCGGCGCGATCAGGCCCGATCCCGGCTCCGAGATCCTGATCGATGGCGCGACCGTGGCCATGACCGATCCGATGGCGGCGAGGGCGCTGGGCATTTCCGTCATCTATCAGGAGCTTTCGCTTTCGCCCAATCTGAGCGTCGCCGAAAACATCTATCTCGGGCGTGAGATTCGCGGCGAGGGCCTTGCCGCCGGCCTGCTGGACCGCGCGGCCATGATCGAAGGCGCCGGCCAGGCGCTGAGCCGGCTCGGCGCCTCGTTCGCCGCCGACGCCAAGGTCAGCGATCTGACATTGGCGGAGCGCCAATTGGTCGAAATCGCGCGCGCCGTCCGCTCGAATTCACAAATCCTGATCATGGACGAGCCGACGACCATGTTGTCGGAGCGCGAGACCGAACGCCTCTTCGCCCTCATTCGCGCCTTGCGCGAGGACGGCCTCGCCATCGTCTATATCAGCCACCGCATGGAAGAGATCTACGAGCTCTCCGACCGCGTCACCGTCCTGCGGGACGGAACCTATGTCGGAACGCTCGACACCCAGGCGATCAGCCCCGCCGCCAT
>NZ_JAYSBG010000293.1:0-4395 GCF_041915505.1 Rhodoblastus sp.
TCGGCGTTAATGGTCGCTTTCAGATTGGAAATCGGAAGATCAGGGTCGAGCGAGACTCCGCCGTCCATATAGCGGTGGCTCGCGATCAGGAAATTGGTGTCGATTGGAACGGCGGAATAGGAACGTGGCTCCATTTCCTGAGCGCGCGCTTCGCATCGCGACAGGATCAAGATCGCGCACACAGCTAACGCCGTCGCGCAGATTGCGCCAAAGAACCGGCCTCGACCCATCGAACGAAAAACCCCTGGCGACCGGACATGCGCCAGCCGGCGGTCCCTACGCCTGAGGCCTCAACATCGTCATGTCCGAAAAGTAACGCAAGCATTTTCAACGCGGGCCGCGACATTGAATGAGCGGAAGGCCGTCAAACCGGGTCGCTCATGATGGAACACGACGTTCCGCCTCTGTCATTTGCAAGCCAACGACAAATCCCGCGCATGATACATTGAGCCGCAGGCGCCGGACCAGACTGCGGGAGCCCCCCGGAGCAAACAAAACTTGCGTTTGCTTCGCTACGAAAATTGAAGCCAGAGAATGGCGTTTTGCGTCTGCAACAAATAGGCGCAAAAGCCCATGAAACAGATATTTGAATTCGTGAAAACGACAGTGCTTGGCGGCATTATCTTCTTGCTGCCCTTCGCCGCGACCATCCTTGTGGTCGTGAAGGTCGGGAAAATGGCTGTCGACGGCATCATGCCCCTTGCGGAACATCTCCCGATTCCAAAGACGCGAGCGGTGATCGCGACCTACGCAGGTGGGACGATATTGCTCGTGTTGGTGGGCTTTGCCGCCGGCATCTTTGTCCAGTCCAGGCGGGTCGAGAACCAGGCGGCGGCGTTTCTGGAAGGCAAGATTCTCAAGAAGCTCCCGCCCTATGTCGCGCTTGGCAAATATGCCGATCGCCTGACAGGGCTTGTGACGGCGACGGCCGCAGCCACAAGCCGATCCCGGCGCGTGACGGGAATGGATGGCGGCCCAATTGCTCACGCCGGAAAATATTCGCCGGCTCCGCTGTGACCCAATTCCGTTCTTCAGCGGTCGGCGCCACGCTCCCGGCGCGCAGGCATGGACGGCTTCGCTCGATCTCCCAATTCAATCGATGGGCCGCCGGAAATCCCGCCGGCCCTGATCCGGGCGACCGCCCTCGTCTTGCTACGCCGTTGAACGCGTCGCGGACGTTTTATTGGCAAGGATCCCAGAAGCCTTTGCGCTTGGTTGAGTCGGTATAATACCAGCAGTAATTGGGACCAGGCGCGCTCCCGGCCCATGCGGCCGCGGTCGCAGCGCCGACGACGCCTATGGCGGCGCCGGCGGCGATGGCCCCGCCCGCCGGCCACCAATAGCTTCCGGGACGCCTCCAGGCGCCTCCCCGATAATAGACATTGCCGCCGCGATACACGCCCCTGTTGACGTTCACGTTCCGGTTGATGTTGCGGTTGACGTTGACGTTGCGATTGACGCCGGCAGCCCGGTGGACGCCGCCGGCGCGATAAACGCCCCCGCCGCGGTGCATGCCGCCCGCGCGGACGCCGCCGCCACCGCCGCGACCGCGCGCGAAGATGATATGATCGTCCACATGGTCGACCTGGCCGATCCCCGGCATCGAGCCCAACGCTTCGGACGGCAGGGGAATCAGCCAAACGAGCGCGGCAACGAGCGCGCTTCCTGTCATGGTTATGCATTTCATCGGGTTTCCCTCCTCTTTTGCTTATCGAACAGGATAGGCGCAACTGCCGCCGGAAGCCCTTGATTTGAGTCAGGAAGATCTGGCGCGGACAAGCGAAGGCCGGCTTGGCGCCATCCGCGGTCGCGCCGCCAGGATTTCTCGCCGGAGCAGGACCAGGGCGCGGCGCGGGATCCATTTCATCATCCTCCTGGGCCTTTCGAGGCGCGCTACGCCACACGTCGGACGATTCAGCAATCGCGCACATCGGCAACGGGTTCCCGACCTCGATCGTAGGACAGATAACCTTATTTCAAATCAATGCCCTATACGAGCGGAAGTCTAGCTTGATCGCGTGCGATGCCGAGAGGGAGGAGGGTGGAATGTCTGACAAATCGGATCTTGTTTCCCTCCGGAATAGAGCGGCGTCAGTCGAGGCGCACCGGTCGTCATGAGCGCCGCTCAGGGAGGCGCGAAAATCGCACGAAGAGGCGTGAGGAACGGCGCCAATAAGCGCGTCGCGCTCACGCGTCGGAATTCCGCGCCACGCGAAGGGGAGCGCCATGCCGCGAGGCGTGGGGTGAAATGCGCTCCTGCGGCGCTATTGCAAATCTGGAAGCGCCCGCGCTGCGGCGGTCAGCCGCCAAGAGCGATCGCGATCGCCACGAGCGCAAGGCCCAAAGCGACGAGCGTCAATCCCGTCCGCCAGGGATCGGCGTCGATGATTGTCGCCCAGCGGTAACCGGCGACGAACAGAAGCGCCACGAGGAGAAAATTGGACACACGCAAGGCCAGCCATTCATTCCCCAGGAACAGAAATGGCAGGATGGCCGGAAGGCTCGTCGCGCTCACGAGAAGGAAAATTCCGGCCGCGCCTCTGAGATCGCCGCGCCGGAGTCCGGCGGGCAGCGGCCGAGCATTGAGCGATAGCCGGCGCATGGCGTCGTAAAGGCGTTCCCGATCCTCAGGCCGCGTCGTCTCGGCAAGGATCGGCTCCCACTCCTGCCGTATGGCGGATCGGGCGTCCTCTTCATTCCGCGCCAGCTGAACCCGACGCAGGAAGCGCGTGCGATAGCTCCGAAGCGTCTTGCGCCCCAGAAGGTAGAGCGCCGCATCGATAGAACCCCAGGCGATGTTGCAGCCAATCGCCGCCGCGACAATGGATTTCGGACTGATTTCCCCTTCCCGGCCGAGCAGGCTGGCTGCGAGCGTGAAGGTCAAAACCATCACAAGCCCGACGACGATTTCGGAGAGCGCTTCCTCCGGCTCAAGCTGATCGAACAATGATGATTTCAACCGCGCCTCGCGCTTGCATGGTTCCGATCAACCGATTGGCTCGCGTCGAGCGGCTCAACCGAAAGGAGCCCCGCGCCTGCCGCATTCGTCCTTGTCAACCGACCGAGGCGGTCGTCATGGCGCGTCTTCGGCCAATCCTTCGAAAGCGTGCACAGCGATCGCCGCGATCAATCCCATGAATACGATTCCAACAAGACCAATGCCCATCGCGCACAGGCGCGAGAGGAAATGTTTTGGGACGAAATCGCCATAGCCGATGGTATGTCCGGTAACGAACGTGAAATAGATCGACTCTCCCAACGACCAACTCTCGACATATCCCGCGATCAAGCCAAGGACGACTTCAATCCCAACAAGAAACGAGATGATCGGCCACACAATTTTCAACTGTTTCCACAAAGCTTTTCCGAAACGTCGCCGCATCTCGGCGTTGGTCAATTCGGACCGCGACATCCTTGCCTCCGACCTGTCTCAAACGAATCGTTTCGGGGCGAACGCTTCCGTCGGCCAGAAACGGGCTTCCAGCTTTTGCCCCAGGACAATATTCGATCGAAGAGCGCCTCACCATCGCCTGTCAGCGCGGCGGCCCTCATCGACGGCGCAGCCCCGCCCCGCGGGCTCGGTTGGATCGCCGCCGCGACCATCGGCAATATCTGGCGCGTCCGCGCGGAATCGACGATCTCGGTCCAATCTTCGCCGCCTCTTCCGAAACGAGCGGGACGTCAGGGCGGGCTCACGCTTTCCGATTTTGTCCAGCTCGAGAATAGCTCCCACATGACAGCGAGAATGATCGGCCCGAGGAACAGGCCTGTAACGCCATAAGAAATCGTGCCGCCGATGACGCCGACGAGGATGACCAGAATCGGAGTGGAGAGCCCACGGGTCATCACGAGCGGCTTGAGGAGATTATCGATGAAATTGACCGGAACCATATAGAGCGTGAACAGCAAGGCGTGAATGGTCTCCATCGACATCCAGGCCCAGATGATGGCGGGCAGAATGATCGGCGACGGGCCGATCTGGACGATTCCCAGGACCAGCGACGCCGACGTCAGCAATGTGGCGCCGGGAATGCCCGCAAAAGTAAAGCCTATTCCCGCAAGGACGGCCTGCAGCGCCGAAATGCCGATGACGCCGCGCGCGACGGTCCGGATCGTGGCGCCGGTCATGCTCACGAATTTGTCGCCACGCTCCATCGCGAGGCGCCGCCCGATTTTTCTGACGCCTTCGACCAGCGCGGGCGCCGGGGCCAGCAAAAATCCCGCGACGACAATGGCAAGGAACAATCGGAGCACGCTCGCCCCGGCGCCGGCGGCCAGCTGCAGGATGCCGGCGGCCGCCGATTTCAGTTGCGGGGCGATTTTCACGAGCGCCGCCTGCAGGTTCGCCGAGGCCAGCGCCCAGAACTGGTGCAATGGCTCGCCGATCAGCGGCCA
>NZ_JAYSBG010000294.1:0-4394 GCF_041915505.1 Rhodoblastus sp.
TCTGCTGCGCCCATTCATAGCCCTGTGCGCGCAATTCCTTGGCCTCGCGCTGGCGCTCGGATTTCATGCGGTCATAGATCGCCTGGCTGGTTTCGAGCGGCAGATCGGCGCGATGCAGCCGCACTTCGGCGACATCGACGCCAAGCGGCGCGAATTTCGCGCTCACTTCGGCATGGACCTTCTGCACCACCTCCTGCCGGCGCGGAGACAGCAAGGTTGGCAGGTTGATCTGGCCGAATTCGCGACGCATCGCGGTGCTGACCGACTGCGCGAGCTGCGCGCGCGCTTCGGCGACCGAATGCAGGCTCTGATAGAATTTCAGCGGATCGACGATGCGAAACCGCGTAAAAACCTGCGCCACGATGCGTTTCTGATCGCCGAGGATCACCTGTTCCGAGGGCGGCTCCAGCAGCAGCAGACGCGCGTCATTGACGATCACGCTGTCGATGAAGGGCGCCTTGACCTTGAGGCCGGGCGTTTCGACCACGCCGACCGGCGCGCCGAGCCGGACCACCAAGGCGTTCTCGCCCTCGTTCAGCGTATAGAGGCTGGACAAAGCCGTCACCAGCGCCGCGGCGGCGACCAGAACGAGGATAACGAGGCTCTTTCTCATTTGCCGCCTCCCGCAGGAAGCGCAGGCAATGGGACGGGCGCGGCCGCCGGCTTGACCTCGCTCAGCGGCAGATAAGGCGCCAGCGGCCCGGCGCCCCGTCCCGACGAATCCAGGATGACCCGCGAGGATTTGCGCAACAGGACGTCGACGGCGTCCAGATAGAGCCGCCAGGCAGTCACGTCCCGCGCCTGGGCGTAGCTCTGATAGATCGCGGTGAAGCTCTGCGCCTCGCCCTGCGCCAGATTGATCGTCTGCGCCTTATAGGCCTCGGCGTCCTGCTTGACGCGCTCGGCCTCGCCGCGCGCGCGCGGCAGAACGTCATTGGCGTAGGCCTCGGCCTCGTTGCGCGCACGCTCCTGATCGGCGCGGGCGCGCTGCACGTCATTGAAGGCGTCGATCACGGTGCTCGGCGGATCGACGCGCGACAATTGCACCTGAACGATGCGAATGCCGGCGCCCTCGCGATCCAGCACGCGTTGCAGCAAGTCCTGCGTCTGGTCCGCCACCTCGCGACGTTTGTCGGACAGGACCGCCTGAATCGGCGTGCGTCCGACGATCTCGCGCAAAGCGCTCTCGGCGGCGATGCGCAAGGCCGTCTCGGGATCGGAAACCTTGAACAGATATTGCCCGGCGTCCTTGACCTGCCACAGCAGGGAGGCGTCGGCCTCGACGATATTCTCATCGCCGGTCAGCATCTGCTTTTCGCGCGCGCCGCCGATGGCGCCATTGTCGGCGAGGCCAAGCTGCATCTGGCGAATTTGCGTGATCTGCGGAAACAGGGCGGTTTCAATCGGCCAGGGGAGATGGAAATGCAGGCCGGGCGGCGTGGTGTCGACCCAGGCGCCGAAGCGCAGCACCACGCCCTGTTCGTCGGGCTGGACCTTGTAGAAGCCGGTCGACAGCCAGACCAGAAGGGCGAGCCCCGCCAGCAGCGCCCAGCCGCGCCGATCGAGTCGCGGCGGCCTGAAAAAGGCAAAAATCTTTTCGCGCGCGCCGTTTTCGCTTTCCTGCGGCGGCTGCTGCATGTCTTCCATGGCGTAACGGCCCTGCTCCGCCCCCTGCGCGCCGCTCGCGACGACGTTGCGCTCTTATCACGGCGCCGTGACGAGAGCGACAAAAATGCGTCGCGTCATAAAATCGCAAAATCGTCACGCCGACGCTGGACAGCGGCAAATCGCTTTGCTAAACACCCGCTCGTTCGGCGACGGCAGACGCTTCGCCGATTTTTTTTCGATGGGCGCTTAGCTCAGTTGGTAGAGCAGCTGACTCTTAATCAGCGGGTCGTAGGTTCGAGCCCTACAGCGCCCACCATCGAAAAATGAAGAAAATCAATTCATTAAAGCAAGATACTCCAGGCTGCGGCGGTGACGTCGCTCGCCGGTTTGCAACCTGTTTGCAACTTTCAACCCGCGCAGGCTACGTCGGGGCCTGATCCTTCGCTCCTACCGAAAGCAAGCCAGAAGCACGGTCGCTGACCGCAACAACGAAGCCAAATCTGCCGGAACGCCCTGAGTTCAAGATTTCGGCACGTTGTGATGGGATCGCCGACCGCTCTACTTGCCGTATTTAAAAACCAGACTCAGCTCAGTTCGCGTTGGCGATGGAGGAAAGGGCGCCGCGGCGCGGATTGCGGCCATCGCGGCGGAGTCGAATTCGGGCGATCCGCTCGACTGAACGACATTCGCTTGGAGGAGACGGCCATCAAAATTGATGCTGAAGGCGATCTTTCCCAATGATTGCGCGCGACCGGCCGCTGTCTCCGGCACATGAATGCGCGCCATCACCATGCCATACAAGATCGAAAGATAGGTAGAAGCCGCTTTTCCTCCGGCGACGGGAGACTGCCGCGAGGCGGGAGCGAAACTGTAGTCGGGCGTGGCGGTAAAGGCGGCAAGCGGATTTTGCGTAATATTCTGTTGTGTCTCCGGTTGAGCGACCGCCTGTTCCAGAGCACCCGACCGCTGTAATTCCGCCGCTTTGACGGGATCCCCATCAGCGCGATGATCGATCGGCTGCGGCGTCGACGCCTCGGGCGGTTTAGCCTCGGCCGACTTTTCCGGCGCGGCCTTCGGAGAATGCGAGGTCTCGTCCGGGGCGTTCTTCATGACCTTTTCGTCATTGGGCGGACGTGGCGCGTCGGTGGCCATTTTTTCGTCGAGCGTCGCTTGCTTCGGCTGTTGTTCGCTCTTGGGCGCAGGCGGCTCCGGCTCCTTGGGAGGCGGCGGCTCGACGATCACCTCAACAGGGATTTCCTGTTCTCCTCGCGCCAGATCGGACGATCTGTCGAAATGGAGGAAAAGGGAAATCGCGACCGCATGCAAAAGAAAGCAAAGCAGGAGAATGGCCGTAAACCGGCCCCTGGCGGCCAGTGGCGAGGCCCGGGGTCGATCAAACAGACGTTCGTCGGGAGGCGCTACAAAAGCCATGGTCAATATTCGCGCGGACCGGTCGAGAGGTAAATCGGCGAGATCGGCGCGACCCTGCCCCACTCTCTCAGGATAGCAGACGCCGCCCAACCAATGATACGGCAGGAACCCGTTTGCAAAGCAAAAAGCCCGGCGATCGCGCCGGGCTTTGCGTCTCTATCGGAAATTCGGCCTGCGCGAGCGCCATCGCCGCGAACCAGCCGGGCTGGCCGTTACGCGGCGCCCGGCTCGACTTCCGAGGTCGATCGCACGACGACTGCGAAGAGATCGCCCAGCATGGCGAGGCTCGCCCGCTGGAGGTCCGCCGCTGACACCACGCCACCGTCGTCCGTCGGCAGATCGCGGGTGGCGGTGGCGCCAGCGACGATGGTGGGTTGGAAACCCAGGCTGAAAGCGCCGCGCGCTGTCGAATTGACGCACATATGGGTCATGAAGCCGGCCAGGATGACATTCTCGACGCCCGCCTCCTTCAGGAGCCGCTCCAGATCGGTGCCGACGAAGGAATTGGGATAGTGCTTGACGATCGTCGCCTCTCCCGCGCGCGGCGCCACCGGCGTCGCGATGGCGCCGATATCGCTGCGGATGTCGTAGGGCGAGCCGGGACCGGCGTCGTGCTGGATGTGGAAGATCGGCGTCCCGAGCCGGCGGGCGCTTTCGAGCAGGCCTGCCGCCTCTTCGAGCGCTGCTTCGACTCCTGCAAGCTGCATGACGCCCTGCCGGTAGGTGTTCTGGCAATCGATCATGATCAGCGCCGCGCGGCCCAACCGCGCGGGCTCCTTCGGCAGGCCGGCGATATTGCGCAAAGTGGTTGGCTTTGACATCGTTTCCCCTTTGGTGGTCGGAAGATGGAATCAAGCTTAAGCCGCCCGGAGGCGCGCTCGAATGAACAATCACGCCGCATCGCCCTGCAATTTTGCAGGAGATATCGACTGGAACGACGTTCGTTATGCGCTGGCCGTCGCACGCGGCGGCTCGCTGGCGGCGGCGGCGCGCGCGCTGAACGTCGACCAGACGACGGTGGCGCGCCGGTTGCGCATGTTGGAAGCCTGCGTCGGCGCCGCCCTGTTCGAGCGCCTCAAAGGACGCTTCGCGCCCACGCCCGCCGGCGAAACGCTGATGGAGCGCGGGCTGCGCATCGAACAGGAAATCGCCGCCCTGCGCCATCTGGGTTCCGACAATGAAGCCCAGATACGCGGCGTGGTGAGGCTGACCGCGATCGAAGCCATCATTTCGCACTATCTGGCGCGGAATCTGGCGGAGCTGCGGGCGCGTCACCCTGAACTGGCTGTCGAATTGATCGGCAGCAGCCGCAATCTCGACCTGTCATGCCGCGAGGCCGACCTCGCCATACGCCT
>NZ_JAYSBG010000295.1:0-4348 GCF_041915505.1 Rhodoblastus sp.
CGAGGTCTGGCAGGACGTGCGCAATCTGGCGCTGACCGGCGGCGCCATCGCGCTCGCCGCCCTGATCGGGGCGAGTTTCGTGCTCGGGCGGACGCTCCACCCTTTGCGCAGTTGCGCCGAGGCGCTGGGGCGCCTGCGCGACGGCGATTATTCGGCGCGCGCGGAGGCCGCCGGCTCGCCCGAATTCGTCGATCTCTGCGCCAAGATCAACGCGCTCGCCGAGGCCCTGCAGACCTTGTCCGCCGCCAATCGCGACCTGATCCGCCGGCTGATGGAAGTACAGGAAGACGAGCGCAAGAAGATTGCGCATGAATTGCACGACGAGATCGGCCCGCACCTGTTCGCGCTGCGCGCCAATGCGACCGTGCTGGAGGCCGGCCTGAAGGAGGCGGGACTCGAACCGTTGCAGAAACGGCTCGCGGCGGTCGCCGGGCAGATCGAGGCTTTGCAGGGCCAGAACAGGCGGATTCTGCGCCAGTTGCGGCCGCCGGCGCTGGATGAGCTGGGCCTCGGCGAGGCGCTCAAGATCCTGGTCGCCGGCTGGCGCGAAACCGATCCTTCGGTCGATATAGAGCTGCGCCTGCCCGAAGATCTCGGCGCGCTCGACGAGCGGGAAAGCCTCGCGCTCTATCGGCTGGTTCAAGAGGCCTTGACCAATATTTTCCGCCACGCCCGCGCCACCCACGCCTCGGTCGTGCTGTCGCGCGCCGGAACGCCGCCGGAAATCCGGCTGCGGATTCAGGACGATGGGATAGGGATCGACCCGGCCTTGCCCGCCGGCCTCGGCCTGACGGGCATGCGCGAGCGCGTGCGCGGGCTCGGCGGACGCCTGTCCTTCGGCGTCGCGCCCGGCGGCGGCGGCCTGATCGAAGCCGCCTTGCCCGAAACGTCTTCCGTTTCAGAAGAGCCAAGAAGAACAGGCTCACATCGCAAGTGATATGAGCCTGTTCTTCTTGGCCGGGACTTTTTCCCGGCCGTCTGGGACCCTTTCCCCGCGACTCGATCTTCTCGATCACGAAAAGTTGTAATATCGTTTCAATTAAGGCGAAAAGTGCGCAATACAGCGTCGCGGCCATGGCGAACCAGGATGGACCCGCCGCGCCGGTCCCGCTCCGCGGCGAAAGCGCTCGAATGATGACATTGGGAGAGAACATGAACCGTCTTCGCGCGTCCTTGCTGGCGACTGTCGCCGTTTTCGGCGTCCCGGCCTCGGCCCTCGCGCAGAGCGGCCAGCCGCTCCCCGACATCGACGTCACCACCGACGCGCCCGCCGCCGCTCCACTGGTCGCGGCGCCGGCGCCGGGCGCTCCAGGCGCGGGCGTCGCCGGCGCGCCATTCAATTTCACCCAGGACATCACGCCCTACAGCACGACCCGCATCGACGCCCAGGAGATCCAACGCACCGGTTCGCCGGCAGCCGCGGATTCGCTGCAGCGCCTCGTGCCCAGCGTGGCTGTCCAGTCCGGCACGGGCAATATGCTCACGCCCGACGTCGTCTATCGCGGCTTCGTCTCATCGCCGACCCAGGGAACGCCGCAGGGCCTCGCCGTCTATCAGAACGGCGTGCGCATCAACAACGCCTTCGGCGACACGGTGAACTGGGACACGATCCCGACGCTCGCCATTCTCTCGATGGACGTGATTTCCAACAATCCCGTCTTCGGCCTCAACGCGCTCGGCGGCGCCGTCAATATCAAGATGAAGGACGGCTTCAACTATCAGGGCGGCCAGCTTGAAGTGTCCGGCGGCTCCTATGGCCGTATCCAGGGCGGGTTCGATTACGGCAAGCAGGTCGGCGATTTCGCCTTCTATGGCGCGCTCGAAGGCGTCCACGACAACGGCTTCCGCGATTTCGGCAGCTCCACCATCCGCCGCTTCTACGGCGACCTCGGCTATCGCGCCAACGGCAACGAATATCATGTGAACCTCGGCCTCGCCGACAATCTGTTCGGCGCCGCCGGCACCTCGCCGGTCCAGATGCTTCAGGAGGATTGGGGCAGTGTCTATACGACGCCCCAGACCAATCATTATCAGGTCGGCCAGATCGCGGTGTCGGGCAATTTCAGCCTGTCGCCAAGCTGGAGCCTCGCCACCAACGCCTATGTCCGCCGCTATATCCAGCATACGGTCGACGGCAATCCGACCGACGCCCAGGCGTGCGACGATCCGACGCTGCTTTGCTACGGCGACGACGACGTGCCGGCCAATGGCCTGAACGGCCAGCAACTCGCCAATAATCTGAACCCGAATTACCCCTTCGGCGAGATCGACCGCAGCACCATCACCACGACCAGCGTCGGCGGCAGCGCCCAGCTGACCAACAACGACCGGCTGTTCGGCTTCAAGAACCACTTCACCTTCGGCGCGAGCTTCGATTACGGCTCCAGCAATTACACCGCCACGGCCGAACTCGGCTCGGTCATGCCGAACTATGTCGTCGTCGGCAACGGCACCTATCTCGGCGCCTCCGGCGACCCGACCACCATCGGCCCGACCAATGTCAACGCCTATAACCGTTATGTCGGCATCTACGCCCTCGACGCGCTGGACATCACCGACAAGCTGACGCTGTCCGCCGGCGCCCGTCTCAACCTGGCCTCGATCTCGCTGGCGGACCAGCTCGGCGGCGACGTCAACGGCAACAACCAGTACAACCATCTCAATCCGATGGTCGGCCTGACCTACAAGATCACGCCGGACGTGCTGGTCTACGGCTCCTATTCGATGGCCAACCGCGCGCCGACGCCGCTCGAACTGGGCTGCGCCGATCCGGTTCATCCCTGCATTCTGGCGAGCTTCCTGGTGGCCGATCCGCCGTTGCAGCAGGTCGTGTCCCAGACCGTCGAGGCGGGTCTCCGCGGCCAGCAGCTTCTCGCCAACGACTGGGGCGCGGTGGGCTGGAAGGCCGGCTATTTCCGCACCTTCAACCAGAACGACATTCTGAACATTCCCTCGCAGCAGACCGGCTTCGGCTATTTCGCCAATGTCGGCGACACTCTGCGCCAGGGCGCCGAGGCCCAGTTGAACTACCGGAAGGGTCCGTTCACGCTGCGCGCGACCTATGCTTTCATCGACGCCACCTTCCAGAACGCCCTCACGCTGACGTCCAACAGCCCGGCGGCCGACGCCAATGGCTATATCTATGTCATGCCCGGCGACCATCTCCCGCTGATTCCCAATCAGCAGGTCAAGGTCAGCCTCGACTACGATATCAATTCGCACGCCCGCATCGGCGCCGATTTCCTGTTCACCGGCCCGCAATATTACGCCGGCGACGAATCGAACCAGGAGCCGCAACTGCCGTCCTACTGGACCGTCAATCTCAACGGCTCCTACAAGGTCACCAAGCAGCTTGAGCTCTTCGTCAACGCCTACAACCTGTTCAATCGCCGTTACTACGTCAACGGCACCTATTTCGATACGACCCAGCTGTTCCAGGCCTTCAACAACCCGGAAAGCGTGACGCCCGCCCAGCCGCTCTCGGTCTATGGCGGCGTGCGCATGACGTTCTAACGAAGAACTGCTGAAGCCATAACCGCCGGGCGAAACGCGCGGCGGCTCCATCCGGAAATCATCGGCCGAAAGGACGGCGCCTCGGCGCCGGACGGGACCGGCTTTGCCAAAAACACCCAGCCTGGGCGCATCGCGTTCCGGGAACGGGGACTCATATGCCAAGGGGAGAGTAAAATGCGTCCGGCCCGAACCCATCAGATCGCAGCCAGTCTACCGATCGCTTTGCTGATGACCACCGCTCTCGTCAAGCCGTCGCTGGCGGCCTGCGTGAGCAGCGCCGATAACCTGACGCTGAACTGCAGCGGAACGCTCGCCATCGGCGCCGGCCTGCCAATCACCATCTACGACGCCGCCGCGGGCTTCCAGCCGACCAATGGCAGCAACAGCTATACGCCGGCCAATCCGGCCTTTCCCGCCGCGAGCAATCCCGACAATCCCGGCTATGATCCCAATCCGCCGACGGTGACGCTCAATTTCGACAACACCGCCTTCGCCAATGTCGTCAACCCAACCACTGCATCGCTCGCTGACAGAGGGCTGATCGTCGCCAATTTCTCCAATGTCGAGAATCCGGCGGTCAATAATGTCGAGCTCAATAATTTCGGCTCGCTGTCCCTGACCACCAACCAGATCGCGTCCCGCATGGCCGTGATCGTCGCCGACAGCCAGGTCAATTCCTTCACCGTCAACAATTCCGGGACGCTCGCCGTCACCCAGACCTTTTTCAGCGCCTTCGACCCGTCGAAACTGACCACCACGTCCAGCGGCTCGCCGGCCACCCTGACCGCGCGCTACAATGGCGCGACGCTGAACGCCATGGCGGTGATGTATAGCG
>NZ_JAYSBG010000296.1:0-4344 GCF_041915505.1 Rhodoblastus sp.
GCTCGCGGCCCGACCTGCGCCGTCGGCGCGCGCCGGCGGCAACAGCGCCAGCGGCGCGAGACAGGCGCCGCGCGACAAAGCGCCCGCCGCAGCCAGGACAAGCAGCGCGCGGAAGGGCGTCGCGGCGAGCGCGGCGAGCGCGCTGGCGCGTAGGCCGAAACTCAGGATCAGCGCGACCGCGCCAAAGGCGCCGATGCGGCTGTCCTTCATGATCTCAAGCTTGCGCTCGCGCGAAAAGCCGCCGCCGAATCCATCGGCGATATCGGCGAGACCGTCCTCGTGCAGCGCGCCCGTCGCGAGAGCGCTGGAGCCCAGCGCGAGCAGCGCGGCGGCTGTCGCCGGCAGGCGCAGGCTCAGCGCCGCGACGAAGACCAGTCCGCCGCCAAGGCCGAGCAGGGCGCCGGCGAGCGGGGCGAGGCGTAGGCTGCGCCCGAAATCGCGCGTTTCCGTGTCGCCGGGGATCGGCAGCCGCGAGAAGAAGCGCAAGGCGCCGGCGAGGTCGCGCAACCCTTCCATATGCGGCCTCAGCGATGCAGATTTTTCGCGGCCAGCTCGTCGAGATAGGCCTGCCAGCGCGTCTCTTGCTCGGCGCCCAGCGCGAACAGATAGTCCCAGGTGAAGAAGCCGCTGTCATGGCCGTCGTCGAAGATCAGCCGCGCTGCGTAATTGCCGACCGGCTCGGCGCGCCGGATTTTCACCGCGCGCTTGCCGGAGACCGTGACCCGCTGCTCCGCCGTATGGCCCTGAACCTCGGCGCTCGGGCTGTTGACCCGCAGATATTCCGCGGGAAGGGCGAAGGATTCGCCGCTCTCGAAGGCGACAACCAGCGATTGGCCCTCCTCGGCGAGCTGGATTTCGGTCGGCCAATGCGTTGCGTCCGTCATCGGGCCTCTTTCCTCGCTGAATTTGCGCAATCTTCTATTCGCGCCGAAAAAAAATCCTATATAGAGAAGATGCGCCCGAACCTAATGGAAACGCCTCTCGCCGTCGCGCCCGCGTCCTTGTCGCGGCCGCTGGTCGATTCCTACGCCCGGCGCGTAGATTATATCCGCATTTCCGTCACCGATCGCTGCGATTTCCGCTGCGTCTATTGCATGTCGGAAAATATGAATTTCCTGCCCAAGCAGGATCTGCTGACGCTGGAGGAGTTGGAGCGCTTGAGCGCCGCCTTTGTCGTGCGCGGCGTGCGCAAGATCCGGCTGACGGGCGGCGAGCCGCTGGTGCGGCGCAATGTCATGCAATTGTTTCACGGCCTGTCGCGCCTGTTCGACAAGGGCCTGGAGGAGCTGACGCTCACCACCAATGGTTCGCAGCTCGTCCGCTACGCCGCCGAACTCGCGGCTTGCGGCGTGCGCCGGGTCAATGTCTCGCTCGACACGCTCAAGCCCGAAAAATTCCGCGCGATCACCCGCTGGGGCGATCTCGGCCAGGTGCTCGCCGGGATCGACGCCGCCCAGCAGGCGGGCCTCAAGGTCAAGATCAATTGCGTCGCGCTCAAGGGCGAGAACGAGGACGAGTTCCTGCCGCTGGTCGAATGGGCGCATGGACGCGGCGCGGATGTCTCGTTCATCGAGGCCATGCCGCTCGGCGAGGACGCCGTCCATAATATCGAAAGCTTCCTGCCGCTCGACGCGGTGACCGCCGCCTTGTCGCAGCGCCTGACGCTCACGCCCTCGACCCATGTCAGCGGCGGCCCGGCGCGCTATTTCGACGTGGCCGAAACCGGCGGGCGCGTCGGCCTGATCACGCCTTTGAGCCAGCATTTCTGCGACAGTTGCAATCGCGTGCGCGTCACCTGCACCGGCACGCTCTACACCTGCCTCGGCCAGGAAGATAAAACCGACCTGCGCGCGCCGCTGCGCGCCGCGCGGGACGACGAGGCGCTGCACGCCGCGCTCGACGACGCCATGCGCCGCAAGCCGCGCGGCCATGATTTCGTGGCGCAATGGGCGGGCGCGCTCGCCCCGGCCAAGCGGCCGATGAGCATGACCGGCGGCTGAGAATTTTTTTCAGCGTCGCTGTAACCTTCCGTCGATTCCTCCGTATCCCCGAATGCAGGCCGGCACGGGCCTGTTCGACGCGCCGTTGCGGCGCGATCTCAGGGAGTTGGATCATGCAGATCAAAGTCGTTTCCGGCGCGAGCCTCGCCGCCGCCGCCATCGCGCTCGCCGTTTCCGGCGCCGCCCTCACCACCCAGGCCCAGGCGAAGAAGGCGCCGGTCCATTGCATGGGAATCAACGCCTGCAAGGGCCAGAGCGCCTGCAAGACCGCCAGCAACGCCTGCAAGGGCCAGAACACCTGCAAGGGCCAGGGCTTCCTGATCGAAAAATCCGCCAAGGCCTGCACGGCCAAGGGCGGCACTGTCGGATAATACGAACTTTCCGACGCCTCCCTCCCGGCGCAGGATGGCGCCGTGAGGGAGGCTGCCGGGCGGGAGAACGTCATGACGGCGAGCAACAAGGCGACGGCGGCGGACTGCGCGCAGGGGTTCGGACTGGGCCTGCGCACGGTCTATTATCCGGACATTCTCGCCGGGCCGCAGCCGGTTGACTGGTTCGAGATCATTTCCGAGAATTTCATGGTCCCGGGCGGCCGTCCGCTCGCCATGCTCGATCGCATCCGCGCCGATTATCCGATGCGCATGCATGGCGTGTCGCTGTCGCTCGCCTCGACCGATCCACTCGATTTCGACTATCTGCGGGCGCTCAAGAAACTGGCTGCCCGCGTGGAGCCGGAACTGGTGTCCGATCACCTCGCCTGGACCGGCGTTCAGGGCCTCAACCTGCATGATCTGCTGCCGACGCCGCTGACCCGCGAGGCGCTCGATCATTGCGTCGCGCGTGCGTCGCGCGTGCAGGATTTTCTCGGCCGCCGCATCGCGCTGGAAAATCCCTCGACCTATATCGCTTTCGCCGCGGACGAGATGAGCGAGGCGGATTTCCTCGCCGAACTGGCGCGACGCGCCGACTGCCTGCTGCTGCTCGACGTCAATAATGTGTTCGTTTCGGCCTTCAACCATGGCTTCGACGCCAAGGCCTATCTGGATCGCCTCCCGAAGGATCGCATCGCGCAGATCCATGTCGCCGGCCACAGCGATCTCGGAACCCACAAGATCGACACGCATGATCATCCGGTCTGCGATGGGGTCTGGGATCTGTTCGCCCATGCGCGGCGGCTGTTCGGCCCGGTCCCGGCGATGATCGAACGCGACGATCGCTTCCCGCCCTTCGACGAATTGCTCGGCGAATTGCGCGTCCTGCGGGATGTGGCGGCGGCGGAAGAAAGGGCGGCGGCATGAATCTGGCGGAATTGCAGGCACTGTTTCAGACCAGCGTGTTGGCGGAAACGCCTTCGCCGCGCCTGCTCGCCCTGTTGCATCCGCCGCCCCGCGCCGAAAAGGCCGCGGAGACTTTCGCGGTCTATCACGACGGTTTTCGCCTGCGCATGATCGAGTTTCTCAGCACTGACTTTCCGGTGTTGCGCGCGGCTCTGGGCGAGCTGGCCTTTGACGCCATGGCCGAGGCCTTTTGGCGCGCGCGGCCCTCGACCTTCCGCAACGCGCGCTGGATCGGCGCCGGCCTACCCGATTTCCTGCGCGACACGCCGCCTTTTTGCGACGATGGCTTCGTTCGCGGCCTGGCCGCGCTGGAGGAGGGGCTGTCGCGCAGCTTCGACGCCGAAGACGCCGCCGCCTTGCCGATTGAGGCCTTGGCGGCGATCCGCGAGGCCGACTGGCCCCGCCTGTGTCTCGCCTTCGACCCGAGTGTTCTCGTCATCGAGACCGACACCGCCGCGCTCGCCGTCTATGAAGCCGCGCAGACTGGCGAGCCTCTTCCGCAAGTGGCGGCCTCGGGCGCGATGCGGCTGCTGGTCTGGCGACGCGAATGGGAGGTGAGCTATCGCGCGCTCGATGACGACGAGGCGCTGGCCCTGATCGAGGCGATGAGCGGCGCGCCCTTCGAGGAGATTTGTTCGCTGCTGGCTTTCGCGCGCTCCGGGCGCGACGGCGAGCCGATCGTCCAGACGGCGGCGGGCTTTCTTGCGCAATGGTTCGCGGACGGCATGATCGTCGCGGTCGAGCCTAAGACGATTTAGCGTCTCTCGCATCCTGTCGTGAAAAGCCCGCCGCGCTTTGTCGCGGCGGGCCTTTTTGCGCTCAGCGGCAGGGCGGTTGGCCGGGGCCGCCGCAATTCGGCTTGCCGGGATGCGGCGCAGCCGCCGGGCCGGGTTGCGGCGGGGCCATATGCGGCGCTGGCGGCGGGGCCATGTGGGGCGGCGCGGGCGGGGCCATGCGCGGCGCCGGCGGCGGGGCCATGTGAGGCGGCGCGGGCGGGGCCATGTGCG
>NZ_JAYSBG010000297.1:0-4339 GCF_041915505.1 Rhodoblastus sp.
TTTCGTTTCGTGAACGGCCAGTTCGCGATGATCGGTCTGGAAGTGGAGGGCAAGCCGCTGCTGCGCGCCTATTCCATGGCCAGCGCCAATTACGAGGACGATCTGGAATTTTTCTCGATCAAGGTTCCCGACGGCCCGCTGACTTCGCGTCTCCAGCATCTCAAGGTCGGCGACACCGTTCTGGTCGGCCGCAAGCCGACCGGCACGCTGGTCCAGCCGAGCCTGCTGCCCGGCAAGCGGCTTTACATGTTCTCGACCGGCACCGGCATCGCGCCCTTTTCGAGCGTCATCAAGGATCCGGAGGTCTATGACCTGTACGATCACCTGATCCTGGTTCACGGTTGCCGCGAGATCTCCGAATTGCAATATGGACTCGATATTGTCGCGGCGGCCAAGTCGAATGAGTTCTTCGGCGAGATCGTCCAGGAAAAGCTGATCCATTACCCGACCGTGACCCGCGAACCCTATCGTTATCAGGGCCGCATCACCGATCTGATCGAAAACGGCAAGTTTTTCGCGGATATCGGCCAGCCGCCGCTCAATCCGGCGGAAGACCGCGTGATGATCTGCGGCAGCCCGGGTCTGCTGCGCGATCTGGTGCGCATGTTGGAGGAGCGCGGCTTCCGCGAAGGCTCCAGCGGCGATCCGGCTTCTTATGTGATCGAAAAGGCCTTTGTCGAGACCTGACGCGAGGTCGCGCCCCGCGATCGATTTACTCGCCCGTCCAGGAATCGCCCCAGGCGCCAGGCGGCCTTCGGACGGAGGCCGGCTTGCCGTCGCGCGCCTCGACCTCCAGGAAATAGCGCAATTCGTCGGAATCGAGACCGGCGGCGCAGCGCCCGTTGAATTTGACCAGCGGGCCGTTGATCAGCGCCGGATCGACCGAGAGCTGCACCAGCGCCTCCTGCGGATTGAGGCGCAGCGGGTCGATCTCGCCCGAAAGCACGCGCGCGGCCGAAGAGTCGAACCATTCGGCGACCGGCCGTTCCGCGAAAAAGGCGCGCAAACCGGCGGGCGTCCAATGTTCCGCCGCTAAATCGAGCGTTTCGACCACATAGCCGGCAGAGGCGAGCATGGCCTGCTGCGCGCGATCCTTGACCGAACCGGTCCTTTGGTAAAAGACGACCTTTTTCATGGCCACATCCCTCGCGATCAGCAAAGAGCAAAGCAAAATCTAGGCCGTCAAGACGACAGGTCCATGAAGGCGATTTCGAGGCGGGCCCGGGGCGGGGCGGGGCGGAAATGAGTTTTTCTCATCTGAACAAGTCTTTGCCGCGCGCCGTCGCTATCTGGCGCGAACGTTTTCGCATAAACTAAACAATGTAAATTGATTCGATTTTCTTTTTGACGGGAGCCGACAGCTTGCGCCGTTCGCCCAAATCTTTCGTCGTCGAAGTCAAGCGCGCCCGCAAGGGCGTCGCCGCCAAGGCGTCGGGTTTCAGTCCGGCGGCGGCTTTGAGCGATCCGGAGGCTGTCGACGGGCGGCAGACCATCAACGCGCAGGAGCCTGCGGCGCAGCCGGAAACCCGGGCGCCAGCGCCCGTGCGACGCATTCTCGAATCCATCGCGCCGCCGGTCGTCCCGGCGGAAGCCGCGCTGGCGTCGGAAAGACCTCAGGCGGATCCGATTGTCGCGAAGGCGACGCCACGGGGCCGCAAGCCGAAAGCGGCGGCCAAATCGGGCGCGGTGTCTGAGTCGCCGCGCGCCGCAGCGAAGCCGCGCGCCAAGTCTGAGATGCGCGCCAAGCCTGAGACGCGTGTGAAGGCCGAGACACGTGTGAAGTCCGAGCCGCGCGTGACGTCTAAGCCCCGCGCCAAGTCTAAGCCGCGCATCGCGTCCGAGGCGCCGCTTTTCGTCCCCGAGCCTGTTCCGTTCCCTCGCGTCGTCCCCGCGCCGGCTTTGCAGGTCTCGCATTCCCACGTCTCAGCGTCCCACGTATCGGCTTCGCGCCTTCCTCATGGCGACCGCGACGAAGCCGCGCCCACGCCGCGCGGCGAACGCTGGAAGCGCCGCCGCCTGCCCAAAGCCCTCTGGTAGGTCAGATCGCGATCGGACGGAATTGCCCTTCCGCGTCGAGCTGCCGCGCGGAAAGCGCCATGCGGCGGTTTTCGGCGTCGAGATCGATCACATAATAGGCGGCGCGGCGCCTCGGATTGCGGCCGATCGACGAAGCCGAGCAAATGCCGAGCACGGGGATGGCGCCGCGCGGGCCCGGCAGGCTCTTCCGCGAGATCAGATGGCTGTGGCCGTGCAGGACCAGTTCGGCGCCCTCGCGCGCGAGAACTTCGGCAAAGGCGCCATGATCGCCGAGATTGCGGATGCCGCCGCCGCCGTCGACGGGCGGATGATGCAGCAGCACGACGCGGAGCTCGTCGCGGGTCTGGCGCAGGATATCCGCCAGCCGTTCGAGCTGTTGTGGGCCGAGCCGTCCCGCCGCGACGAAGGGGAGGGTCGGAACGCCGCTGCACAGGCCGATGATCGCCACGCCGTCGCGGCGGCGCAGATAGGGAAAATCCGTCACGCCCTCGTCGTCGCGCATCCAGGGGCTCAGATCGCGGGCGAGATGCGTCAGGCTGGAGCGCATATAGGTGTCGTGATTGCCCGGGGCGAGGCTGACGTCCTCGGGCGCGCCCAAAGTGCCGAGCCATTGCGCGGCGAGCGGAAACTCCGCCGGCAGCCCGATATTGCAGATGTCGCCGGTCATGGCGACATGATCCGGCCGTTGCGCCCGCAGATCGGCCACCAGCAGGCCCAGCGCCTCCATGTCATGGGCGCGATGGCGTCCGCGTCGCCAGTTGATATAGCCGGTGGCGCGCTTGCCGAGCAATTCGCGCCATTTCGGGCGCGGCAGCGGCCCGATATGGGCGTCGGAGAGATGGGCGAGGCGGAACATGCGGCCGGAGCTCACGCGCCGCCTATGAGAATGCCGACCGCCAGCACGACCGCGCCGCCGACCACGATCTGCGCGACGGCCTTCAGGAAGGGCGTGTCCATATAGCGCGCCCGGATATAGGCGATCGCCCAGAGTTCGAAGAAGACGACCACCCCGGCGATGCTGGTCGCCGTCCAGAAGGCGTGCGGCCAGGAGTCCGGCACCAGATAGGGCAGGGTGTGGCCAAGGCCGCCGGCCGACGTCATCGCGCCGCACACCAGGCCCCGGATGACGGGCGCGCCGCGCCCGGTCACGGAGCCATCGTCGGACAGGGCCTCGGCTATCGCCATGCTGATGCCGGCGCCGACCGCGGCGGCGAGGCCGACGAGAAAAGTGCTCCAGTTGTTCTGGGTGGCGAAGGCGGCGGCGAACAGCGGGGCGAGCGTCGAAACCGAGCCGTCCATCAGGCCGGCGAGGCCCGGCTGGACATATTGCAGCACGAACAATTTATGCGCGGTGCGGCCCTCCGCCTCGCGCGCGCTTTCGGTCAGGATCGCCTCGGCGAGGGCGTTGGCCCTTTCGCCATGACTCTTCTCGACCATGGCGAGATCGCCAAGCAGCTTGCGCACGCCGACATCCTGCGAGGCTTCCGCCGCCTGGAGGTAGAAGCGCTGCGAATCCGCCTCCATCGCCTCGGCCTGATGGCGGATCATGTCTAGCGGCAGGTTCTTGACGAGCCAGATCGGGCGGCGGCTGTAAAAGCCCTTGACGTCCTCGCGGCGGATCGCGGGCAGGTTCGAGCCGAAACGCGCCTGATAGATTTCCAGCAGGCGGCGGCGGTGGCCGTCTTCCTCGGCCGCCATGCCCTCGAAGACTTTCGACGTCGCCGGATAGCGGTCGGCCAGTTCTTCTGCGAAACTGGTGTAAATTCGGTTGTCTTCTTCCTCGGAGGCGATGGCGATGGCGAGAACCTCGCGTTGCGTGAGATCGGAAAAATTCTTCAGACTCATCACGTCACCCGATGTGGCGGGAAAGCCCTGACCGAACGGGGCCGCTCGCCTCGACGCTTCGCTTCGCACATGCAACCAAGCTATAGTTTGATTTTGAGGCTGAATCCAGTCGCGGAGTTTTGATGTCCGAAATGCAGTTTTGGCAAAAAATCGTTCGACAGGGACAGCGGGTCCACGGCTTGTTGCGGCGGCCGATGACGCTGGGGGTTCGCGCCATCGCGCTGAATGAGGAAGGCTGCGTCTTTCTGGTGCGCCACACCTATATTGCCGGCTTTCATCTTCCCGGCGGCGCCGTCGAAAACGACGAGACCGCCGTCGAATCCTTGTTGCGCGAGCTGGAGGAGGAGGGCGGCCTGAGCGCCGGCGAGCCGCCGCGCCTGATCGGCTTCTATCACAACCCGCGCCATTCGCGGCGCGATCACGTCGCGCTCTATCTGGCGCGCGGCGTGACCCAGGC
>NZ_JAYSBG010000298.1:0-4312 GCF_041915505.1 Rhodoblastus sp.
CCTCATAGAGCGGCAGCTTTTCGGAATTGAACCGGCCGCTCGCCAGATCGCGCAGCCATTCGAGCCAGCGCGGGCCCTCCTCCTGGCCGGGCGGCGGCAATTCGTTACGCAAAATGTTCGAGCGCGCGGCGATGGAGCGGGAATCGAGCAGGAGATAGCCGTCGCGGTCGTAGATCCGCGCCCGGGTGCGGGTCGGCGAGACCAGCCGGCGCAGCAGCGGCCCGACCCGGTCGGGATTGATCGAGAATTCCAGCCCTGGCTGGGCCTCCTCCTCCAGGCTGTAGCTCTCGCCCGGCGCCAGTTTCAGCAGTTTTTCCGGGTCGATGGTGATGGCGTCGGCGTCCACCGTCGCGGAAGCCGCGATGGCGGCGGCGATGATTTCGGCTTGCGTGCTCAGGCTCTGGATGCGGGCGTCGATCAGGCCCTGCCGGAACTGGTTCAGATAAAGAAAACCGACCAGCAAGGCGAATAGGCCGCCCAGATTGAGCAGGATGATGCGGCGGGTGAGCGAGGAGGAGAAATGCGAGACGAAGCCGCGCCAGAGCGCGCGCAGGGCCACCGCCCGGCGCTTGGCCCGGGCGCTCGACGGCAGCGCGCGCAGGGCCGTCCACGGCCAGCGCGCCGCCCCGTCGCCGTCTTCCGGCTGTTGTTCCGCGCGAAGGCGATCGTCCAAACCTGCCCCCGGTTGTGGCTCACGCTTCCTTGAAGCGATAGCCGACGCCGTAAAGCGTCTCGATCATTTCGAAATCGTCGTCGACCATTTTGAATTTCTTGCGCAGCCGCTTGATATGGCTGTCGATGGTGCGGTCGTCGACATAGACCTGATCGTCATAAGCCGCGTCCATCAAAGCGTTGCGGCTCTTGACCACGCCGGGACGGGTGGCCAGCGCCTGCAGGATCAGGAATTCTGTAACAGTCAGCACCACCGGCTCGCCCTTCCAGGTGCAGGCGTGGCGCTCCGGGTCCATCTTGAGCTGGCCGCGTTCGAGCAGCTTGGCCTCGGTTTCCTTCTGCGCCGCGGCTTCCTTCGGGTTGGAACGACGCAGGATCGCCTTGACGCGCTCCACCAGCAGGCGCTGCGAGAAGGGTTTGCGGATGAAATCGTCCGCGCCCATCTTCAGGCCGAACAATTCGTCGATCTCCTCGTCCTTGGAGGTGAGGAAGATCACCGGCAGGTCGGATTTCTGGCGCAGGCGGCGCAACAGCTCCATGCCGTCCATGCGCGGCATCTTGATGTCGAAAATCGCCATGTCGGGCGGGTTGTTGCGCAGGCCTTCGAGCGCCGCCATGCCGTCATTATATGTCTGGACGCGATAGCCCTCCCCCTCCAGCGCAATGGAAACTGAAGTCAGGATGTTGCGATCGTCGTCGACAAGCGCGATGGTCGGCATATCATACCTCTTATTCTGGCGGCGGCGCGAGCGGAGCGCGTCAGTGGCCTTTATATATAAGAGCCTCCGCGCGAAATTCACGCCGTTTTCAATGAACAGCCCATGAACGCCCCAGAAAACACCCAAAACAACGCTTCCGGCCAAGCTCCCGAGCCGACCACCGCGCCCCCATTCGCGCCTTTGGCTCAGAACACGTTCGACGGCGTGGCGCTGGCCAGGAAACTGCTGCGCGCGACGCCGGCCGGCGCGCTCGCCACGCTGACGCGCGAGTCAGGCTATCCTTTCGCCAGCCTGACCAGCGTCGCGACCGATTCCGACGGCGCTCCGCTGCTGCTTCTGTCGGGCCTCGCCCATCATACCAGGAATCTGCGCGCCGACCCGCGTGGCTCGCTGCTGCTGGCCGAGGGCGGCAAGGGCGATCCGCTCGCCCATCCCCGCCTGACCGTGGTCGGGCGGCTCGCCCCGACCGACGACGCCCGGGCCCGCGCCCGTTTCCTGCGCCGCCATCCCAAGGCCGCGCTCTACGCCGATTTCCCAGATTTCGCCTTCTGGCGGCTGGAGCCTGAGGCCGCTCATCTGAATGGCGGCTTCGCCCGCGCCGCCGATTATTCCGGCGCCAGCCTGCTGACCGATCTCGCCGGCGCCGACGAGTTGCTCGCGGGTGAGGAAGCCCTGCTGGAGGAGATCAACGCCCTTCCGCGCGAACAGCGCGGCGCGCTGGCGGCGGCGGCCGGCGAGGATGCCGCCCTCAACTGGCGGGCGGTCGGGCTCGACCCGGAGGGACTGGATCTCGCCGCGCCACAACAGACCGCCCGGCTGGTATTTTCCCGCCCGGCGCCTTCGCCGGCGGTGTCCCCGGCGGCTTGGCGGGACGCTCTCGCGGCGGCGGCGGAACCGTTTTTGGTAAACGCTCCGGGGGCCGATTGACACGGAAAATTTAATCTAGGTCAAAGAAACCGTCTTATTTCTCACTTGCATGGCTGGGGGACGGCGCGTAAACGGACCCGGAACTTTCACAAGAATTGCGCGCGCCTTTCATTTCGTGGCGCAGTTGGGAGAAAACGCATGGCTGAGACGGGCGTATTCAATCCGGCTTTTCCGGTCGAAACCTTCGGCTTCAAGAATCTCAAAAATGTTTATTACAACCTGGCCGCGCCGGCGCTCTATGAAGAATCCCTGCGCCGCAGCGAGGGCGTGCTGGCCGCCGGCGGCGCGCTGGTCGCCGAAACGGGCGCCCACACCGGCCGTTCCGCCAAGGACAAATTCGTCGTCCGCGACGCGACCACCGAAAACACCGTGTGGTGGGACAATAACGGCGCGATCTCGCCGGCCAATTTCGACGCCTTGCTCGAAGACTTCCTGAAGCACGCCGAAGGCAAGGACCTGTTCGTGCAGGATCTTTACGGCGGCGCCGACCCGGCCCATCGCGTCAAGGCGCGCGTCGTGACGGAATATGCCTGGCATTCGCTGTTCATCCGCAACCTGCTGATCCGTCCCTCCACCGATGAAGTGCTCGGCAATATCGCCGACTTGACCATCGTCGACCTGCCCTCGTTCCGCGCCGATCCGAAGCGCCACGGCGGCCGCAGCGAAACCATCATCGCGGTGAATTTCGACAAGAAGATCGTGCTGATCGGCGGCACCTCCTATGCCGGCGAGATGAAGAAGTCGGTCTTCACCTATCTCAACTATATCCTGCCGACCGAAGGCGTGATGCCGATGCATTGCTCGGCCAATGTCGGCGACGCCCATGACTCGGCCATTTTCTTCGGCCTGTCGGGCACCGGCAAGACCACCCTTTCCGCCGATTCCTCGCGCACTTTGATCGGCGACGACGAGCATGGCTGGTCGAAGGAAGGCGTGTTCAATTTCGAAGGCGGCTGCTACGCCAAGGCGATCAAGCTGTCGCGCGAGGCCGAGCCGGAAATCTTCGCCACCACCGAGCGTTTCGGCACGGTGATGGAGAATGTCGTGCTCGATCCCGAGACCCGCGTCCCGGATTTCGACGACGGCAGCAAGACCGAGAACACCCGCGTCGCCTATCCGCTGGATTATATTCCGAACGCCTCGGCCACCGGCCGCGCCGGCCATCCCAAGAATATCGTCCTGCTGACGTGCGACGCTTTCGGCGTGCTGCCGCCGATCGCCAAGCTCGACGCCTCGCAGGCCATGTATCACTTCCTGTCCGGCTACACCGCCAAGGTCGCCGGCACGGAAAAGGGCGTGACCGAGCCCTCCGCCACCTTCTCGACCTGCTTCGGCGCGCCCTTCATGCCGCGCCATCCGTCGGAATATGGCAATCTGCTGCGTGAACTGATCGCCAAGCATCATGTCGATTGCTGGCTAGTCAATACCGGCTGGACCGGCGGCAAATATGGGACGGGGCGCCGCATGCCGATCCGCGTCACCCGCCGCCTGCTGACCGCCGCGCTCGACGGCTCGCTCAACAAGGCCGATTTCCGCACCGACCCCTATTTCGGCCTCGCCGTGCCGACCTCGGTGCCGGGCGTCGAGCCGCATATCCTCAACCCGGTCAAGACCTGGGCCTCGGCCGCCGACTTCGCCGAGACCGCCAAGAAGCTGGTGAAATTGTTCCGTGACAATTTCATCACCTTCGAACCCCATGTCGACGCCAAGGTGAAGGAAGCTGCGCCGGCGATCCAGATCGCCGCCGAATAAGCATTTCCCTTTACCGATGCTTTGAACCCCGCCTGTCCGCAGGCGGGGTTTTTCTTTGAACATTCATCGACTATTCAGCCAGCGTTCATATTGATGAACGTCTATTAATAGTTGTGGCTTTACCACAACTTAAAATACTTTTTCCTGTCTTAATGAAGCCATTAAGGAATCGGAAACCTCACGCTGTTGTTATCGTCCCAATGGACGATTTGAAAACGTGAGAATAAACATGCGTATCGGCT
>NZ_JAYSBG010000299.1:0-4305 GCF_041915505.1 Rhodoblastus sp.
CGCCGCCGCCAGCCACGAGCCGAGGCAAAGCAGCAGCGCAGCCAAAGCCCAGCAGATCGACAAGCCGTGCTCGACCAGGCCGACCAGCTTGTTCTGGGCGTGAGTCTTGATCAGATCGCCGCGCCGGTTCTCCAGGGGCTTCCAGAAATTCAGGGCGGCGGTCGAAGCCGCCGCCGCCGCGCCGCACAGTAGCGCGATCGCGCCGATGCGCGGCGAGGCGAAGATCACCCCCGCCATCGGCAGCGCCAGCAGGAGCGCGACGGGAACGGCGATCGCCTCGATCTTGCGGCGCAGGATTTCGCCCGGCGCGACCGGCGCGGTGGCGACGAAATCGCCGGCGTCCTCGCTCGACGCCGCGAGAAAGGCCAGCGCCGCCGAAAGCTGGGCGGCGATGGCGACCAGGGCCGGCGCGACGGACAGAGCGATCGAACCGTTCGGGCCCATGCTCTTCCAGATGACGAGCGCCACCGGCAAGGTGTAGAGCGATTGCAGCAGGATCTGCGACAGCAGATAGGGATCGCGCGCCAGCAGCCGCCATTCCTTGCGCCGCAAGGCCCCGGCGCGGTCGCTGCGGAAGGCCGCCTCCCGGCGGCGCGCGCCGCGCGCATGGCCCTCGCCGGCCGCGATCAGCGCGCCGCGCGCGAAAGCCGGGCCGAGCGACCGGATCGCCAGGACGAAGACGAAGCCGCCGAGCAGCGTCCAGAGCACTAGCGCGGCCAGTTCGGCCGCTGCCGCGCGGGCCGGCAGCCAGAGCGCGCCGCGCTGGTCGAGCCAGCTTCCCGCCGCCGGATGGGCGAGCGCCTGCTGCAATTCGGCCTGGCTATGGGCCGGGATGAAATTGAAGATCTGCGCGCAGATCACAAACCAGGCGCCGACGAGGGTCGCCAGCACCTGGGTCGCCGCGCGGGTGCGCTTCGGCCCGAGCAGGCGGAACAGGCCGAGCGTCATGGCGAAGCTCAGCCCTGTCATCATCAGCACCGAAGCGGCCAGGGTCGGATAGACCGCGAGCCAGCGCGGGCCGCCGAGAACCGCCGCCATATTGACCACCGGCAGCAGGAACATGCCGATGGCGCCGAAACTTTCGATGGCCACGGCGCAGGCGCGCGAGGCCAGGATCCTGCGCGGCGGCAGCGGCGCGGACAGAAGCAGGTCGAGATCGCCGCGCGAATAGAGCGCCCGTGTCGCGCCGGTCAGGCCCTGTGACAGAAGCCAGGGCAGGATGATGACGAAGCCGAGGCCGTTCAGCGTGACGGCCCCGTCGCGCGCCGCCAGCGACAGCAGGCCGCCGGCCAGCGGCCAGGCGCAGAGATGCAAAGCGGCGGAAGCCAGGCCGAGCACGACGAGCGCCCGCACATTGCTCTCCGCACGTAAAAAGGCGCGCATGCGGCGCCAGGAAATCGTCAGATCATGCCGGATCAGGCGACCGAGCGACAGCGATGGCGGCGTCCCGTCATCCTGCGCGCGGGCGGTTGGCGCTGGCCAGGACGAGCGCAATTCGGCCACCGGGGTCACGCCGCCACTCCGCGCGCGGTGAGATCGAGGAAGACATCTTCGAGACTGGCGCTCGCGGCGGCGCTGAGGGCGCGCAGGCCCGCGAGATCGCCCTCGGCGATCAGGCGGCCATGAGCGATGATGCCGATCCGGTCGGCGAGCTTTTCCGCCACTTCGAGAATATGGGTGGTCAGCACCACCGCCACGCCCTGTCGCGTCTGTTCGGTCAGCATGTCCTTGACGAGGCGCGCGGCGCCGGCGTCGAGCCCGGTGAGCGGCTCATCCAGCATCAGCAGGCGTGGCGCATGGATCAGCGCCCCGGCGAGCGCCACCTTCTGCCGCATGCCGCGCGAAAACCCCTCGCAGCGCTGGTTGCGCTGCTCCCAAAGGCCGAGCCGGCGCAGCAGATCTTCCGCGCGCGCGGCGGCCTCGGCATTGTCGAGCCCCCAGAGCCCGGCGACGAATTCGAGATATTCCAGCGGCGCCAGCTTGTCATAGAGCAAGGGCTCGTCCGGCAGCCAGGCGGTGACCGCCTTGGCCACCAGCGGATTTTTGCGCGCATCGACCCCGCAGATCGAGATTTCCCCGTCGTCCGGCTGCAGCAGGCCAGCGACCATGCGCAGGGTCGTGGTCTTGCCGGCGCCATTGGCGCCAAGCAAAGCGTAGAATTCGCCCGGACGAATGGCCAGATCGAGCCCGTCCACCGCGCATTTGCCGGCGCCTTTGTCGAAACTCTTGCGCAGCGCGCGCAGGCGGAGGGCGTCGGGAGCGGAATCGTCGAAGGGCGCGGGCATGCGGGGGGCTTTCGGCAAGTGACTGCGGCGCAAGATACCCCCCGCCGCTTGCTACGCCGTTAAGCCGATCGCCAGCTTTGGAACGAGCCCGAAAGCGCGGGTTTCAGCGCCGCGCCGCGCAAACAATGGCGCGGCGCCGACATCCCCTGGGCTAAATCTAAAGCACGAATGAGCGCTATTGTTTCATATAGCCTACATAGTAAATGCCGAGGATCTCATTGTCCGCGCCTTTGATCGGTTCGTAGCCCGTTACATAAGGCTTTCCCAAGATGTTCGCCTCGCCGTAATAGGCCATGCGGTCCTTGATCTTTCCGATCACCGGCCCGTTGGGGTCGAGCATCGTTCCGATCGCTCGCGAGCCGTCGTCCTTTTTCACATTGGTGGCGATACGGATGAAATTCTCGCCATCCTTCACGAAGAACGTTGCCGTTCCGCCGTTCTCCTTGACGACTTCATCGACCACCGCGAAATTATTGTTCATCTTGGTCGCGCCGAAATACAGCGCGGGAACCTCCTTGCCGGCAACCATATCTTTTCCTTCGATCTTCGGAGCCCCCAATTTGGCGGCCTTTGCTTTCAGGGCCGACATTGACGTCATTACTTTATCGCTCTGCGCCGTCGCTACGCTTTGAACGATCGAACAAAAGGCGATGGCGCATCCGACAGCGAACATTCCTGCGAGAAATTGCTTCCGCTTCATGATGACCTCCTCTTCGTTTTCCTCTGACCCGCCGGGCTCAACTCGACCCACGAGTCAGCCGTTCGGTCACGCACCGAAAACAAAAAGCGTCCCGGTATAGGACCGCAGCACCCTGGTTGGAATTTCCGCCTTCACGATCTCGAAGAACGGCTCGCCGCTGCAATGCAGCGGGATGACGTAATCGACATCCAGCTCCTTCAATGCGCCCACCGTCTCGCGGACATAGTCCTCCTTATAGGGCGCGAGGTGGAAGCCGCCGATCACCGCATGGACCTTGTTCACGCCCGACGCGGCCTGCGCCTGTTTGATCGCATTGACGACGCCGCGATGGCTGCACGAGGTCAACACGACCAGACCGCGCCCCCTGACGTTATAGGCCGTGGCGATCTCATGGCGGAACTGGTCGGGCGCACTCGCCAGTCCGCGTTCGTCCTCCGGCAATTTCTCGGCATAGCAGCCGAAGCCCTCCGCCACGCCGATCTTCATCACGCTCGGCGAAAGCACTTTCTCGAAGGATTTCTGTCCGATCTGCCCAGTCGTGAAAGCGTGGCCGGCAACGAGAGACGGACCCTCGACCGTGTTGACGGCGATCCTGGCCGCCTGCAACGCGCCGCGATCGATGGCGCCGAAATCGCCCTTGACGGGCGGGCCTGTCCATTGCCGCGCGCAAAATGCCTCCTCGCCGCCGATATAAAGCGGCAGGCCGGGTTTCAACGCAGAACCGTTCTGTTTGAGAAAGCCGGCCAGCCCTCCGAAATGATCGTAATGGCCATGGCTGAGCACCAAGGCGTCGAGGCTCGCCGGATCGAGGCCGACGAGCGTGGCGTTATTGAGCAGCGCTTCCGGCGTATAGCCGAAATCGACCAGCACATTGCGGGTCTCCTGGCCGCGTTGCGACTGCGCGTGCATGGCGAGTCCGAACTCGCTGATCAAGGTCCGGCCCGGCGCCTTGCCGTCGCCGAGACCCCAGCCGAAATGCATAATATCGACATCGCCGGCCTTACGGCTGGGCGCGACGGCGAACTGGTAGGAATCGACCAGAATGCGGATCGCGAGGCGGTCGATTTCAGGCGGCGCCGTCTGGAGCGCCTGAGCGCGCGCCGGACGCGCCGCCGCCAATGGCTGAAAGCAGCGCGGCCAGCGTCGCGCCGCGCAACAGGTCGCGGCGGTCAAGACCGCCGCAGCAATACGGACGTTTTGCTAAATGTCGGAGCATGGCCCCCTCCCTCGCGTCCGGCGATTGCTTCGGAGCGAATGATCGAAGGCGGCCGTCGAGGCCCAATGGCGCGTCAAATCGGGCGCGCGCGCGGCGCTTCTTGG
>NZ_JAYSBG010000300.1:0-4302 GCF_041915505.1 Rhodoblastus sp.
CGACACTCTCCAGAAGGCGAGCCGTGTCGTTGGAGCGCGGCAATTGGGTCGCAATATCCTGGCGCGTGACGATCGAAACATTGGGATCGCGCCTGACGACAATCGAGGCGTTGGCCGCTGGCGACGAGGTCGCCGCGGGCCGCGAAAAGCGGTCGACTGTAACGTCGATGGGAGGCAGGGGGCCGTCGGCTTGTTGCGCGCGCGCGGCGACAGGCAGCAGGCCGACGCCCGCCAGAAGGAGGGACGCAAATTTTGACATGGATGGAGCGCTTTCAGACTCTGAATGATGCGGGTCGCCGGCGAACGGCGAGACGAAGCGGAGGTTCAGAGTGCGAAAGGCGGCGCGCGCGCGGAGGCGTGGTAATAATGATCGCCGGCGGCGGCGACATTCGCGCCGAGGCGCCACGCGATGCGACGCGCTAGCGGCGCGCGCAGGACGAGTTGCGCCGCCTGCGGGGCGAGCGGCGCGGCGCCGGCCTGGGCCAGATGGCATAATTGGCAGCAATCGTCGGCCGATAGCGGCGCGCCCGGCGACCTGCTCTTGTCGCGGGAAACATCGCTCTGGCCGCAGATCGGCGCGCGAAGCGTCGGATCGGCCCGCAGCGCGCGCGCCATGGACAGACCCGCCCCCGCCGGCGCAAAAACTTGCATCAGCAGGGCGATCAGGAAGACCGAAAAAGTCGCTCCGATCCGAGTCTTAGCCACGCGGCGCTCCCATTGGCGGGAAAGCAGCGTTACCATTCCCGTTCGGGAAAGGTCGATTCCCTTGGCGGCGAATCCGTCGCGATTGCATCATAATTCGGCGCCTGTTGCGGAATCGTCACAAGAGCCCGGGAGGGATCAGCCGACTTGCCCGCAGCGCCTCACGCTGAATATTTGCGCCAGAGGGGCCTGATCCTGCTCGCGGATCATCAGGCAGCGATGAGCCATTCCATGCTCGTCCGAGCGCTGCTCCATCAGCCGAACCGAGAGCGCCTCGCCGGGGTCGAGATTGCCGAAAAAGAACACGTCGCGCCGCCGGGTCGTCGCGCGCCGGGCGAGGTCCGGCGCGAACAGCCATTCGGCGCGGTCAACGAAAGCGATGAATTGCGCGAAATAGAGCAAGCCAGCGCCGTTGAAATCCTGGCTCGGGCACGGAAGAAAAGTCGCCTCGCGGAGAGGCGCGCGCTCGGACAGGTTGAAGCCCAGATGCTCGCGAATTCGACCCGCGCGGAAAGCCGCCGCCCGCGCCGCGAGGTCATTTTTGGCGGCGCGCGCCGGCGCCGGCGGCCATCCCGGCGGCTCGTAGCGCGCGACGCCGTGGTTTTCGCCTCGCGCCAGCCGCCGCACGAAGGTCGAGAGCAGTTCGACCTCGCCCAGGGCTTTGCCGCCAATCACAAGCCGATGCCGGGTGAGGACCTGCGTGCGCGAGATTCGCTCGACCCGCGAATGGATGGTCAGGATGTCGTTTTCCCGGGCGGCGGCGAAATCGGCGTCCTTGATCGACAAGGCGCAGAAGGCCGCATAGACCGGCTCGCCGCGCTCGTCGACGAAATGCGGCGCCGTCTGGCCGGCGAGCCGGGCAAGCATCAGCCAGTGCCGATGACCCAGCTCTTTCAGCAGCCAGTTTTCGGACAATCCATTCAGGCAAAGCTGCGGCATGCCGAGCAGGATGCGCTCGGCATGCGCGCCGTCGCCGAAAGGAGGCGGCGCAGGCTTCGGGACGAAAGACGCGTCCGGCTCGGCCGCGCCGTCCGGGCTCTCGTCCCGATCGAGGAGGAAAAAGCTTTCCTCCATCATTGCGCAACCATTTTGGCGGCCTGGGCATCGCCGAGCGCGCGCTCGATGCGATCGGCAATATATTCGGCGTCGCGGGCGACGCCGGAAAATCGTCCCGAGCCCCAGGTATGCAGCCACGGCAAGCCGAGGAAATAGATGCCGGGAACGCGGGTGACGCCGCGGCGATGAACCGGCTGGCCGCGCCCGTTGAAGACCGGGGCGTCGAGCCAACCGAAATCGGGCCGGAACCCGATGCACCAGATGATCGAAGTCACGCCGGCGGCGGCGAGATCGAGCGCGGTCCCGGCGTCTTCCGGCTTCCAGACCGGCTCATAGACCGAGGGCGGCGGCGCCATAAGGCCCTTTTCCGCAATATAGTGGTCGATGGCGGCGTTGATCCCGTTATAGGTCTTGTCCGCCTCGTCGAGGCGCGCTTCAAGCCTGTCGTCGAAAGTGACGACGCCCTGTTCGAAGCCCTCCAGCGCGCCATAGAGCTTCATGCCTTCCAGAGCGAAGCGCCGGAGATCGATATCGCGCCCGCCGTCGCGGCCGGTGACATAATGATTGGTATTGTCGCGCACGCCTTCCTTCAAAGGATGCGCGTCGACCGGCATGTCGTAATAGCCCATGTCCGCCAGCCAGGTCACGACGTCGCGGCCGCGATAGAAACGCGCGCAGCGCGGGGCGTCGCCCACCGCGAGATGCACCTTGCGGCCGGCGAGATGAATATCCTCGGCGATTTGCGCGCCGGATTGGCCGGAGCCGACCACGAGAACGCCGCCCTCCGGAAGCTGGCCCGCATTGCGATATTGTTCGGAATGCAATTGCCGGATGGTTTCGGGAATGCGCTCAGCCACGCGCGGGACGATCGGCTCGCGATAGCCGCCCGAGGTCACCACGACCTGATCGGCCGTGTAGACTCCATCGCTGGTGACGATTTCGAAACCGCCCTGCTCCAGCGGCTTCACTTTCGACACGGTCACCTGTTCGCGCAGCGGCGCGGCGACCTTTTCCCGGAACGCTTCGAGATAGTCGACGATCTCGTTCTTGGTCATGAACCCATCGGGGTCCGACCCCTCATAGGGATGACCCGGCAGCTGGCATTGCCAATTCGGCGTGACGAGACAGAAAGCGTCCCAGCGCTGGCTTTTCCAGGCGTGCATCGACGTCTCCTGTTCGAACACGAGATGGTCGATTCCCTTTCGCTGGAGATAATAGCTGGCGGAAAGACCCGCCTGGCCGCCGCCGATCACCGCGACGGAAATAGGTTTCACCTGGTTCGACATCGTCATTCCTTTCCTGTTTCGAAGGCTTCGATAAAGACGCTTCCCGCCGGCATGGACAGGAGAGCCGCGCGCGTTTCGAGCGCGGCGAGCTGGGCGAGCGCGAAAGCGCATGGCCGTCCATAGCGCGCTTCGGCGCGCCCGCTGGCGCAATGGAGCGCGACGCGGCATCGTTGGAGAAAATCGTCGAGCGCATAGGTTTCGCCGACGGCGAGATGGTCCTTCACGACCAGCGAGGGCGAATAACAGCTTTCGCTCGATCCATCGGGCCAGCGGATGCGGAAACGCATTTCAGGCATAGGCGCGCTCCAGCAATCGGGCATAGGCCGGCAGGCAGGACCGCGCTACGTGAAGCCAATCGTGGCGGCGCGCGGCGGCGGCGCCTGTTTGAACGAGCCGCGCGCGCAGCGCGGGCGCAAGCGCGGAAACCATCGCCCCGGCGATGTTCGAGGGCGAAGTCGGGTCGCACCAGACCGCCTCGTTCTCGCGCAGATATTCCGTAAATGGCCGCAACGAAGAGAGGACGACCGGCGCGCCGCAGGCCATCGCTTCGAGGACGACCAGGCCGAAGCCTTCCTTGAGCGAGGGGAAGGCGAAAACGTCGCAGGCGCGGAACAGAGCGGGCATGTCCGCCTGGCCGAGCGGGCCGGTCAGAATGACGGCGTTCGACGGCAGCGCGCTGGCGCGCAGCCGCGCATCGAAAACGGCGCGACAGGCGGAATGATCCAGCAGCGACGCGCCGCCCGCGATGACCAGTTGCGCTGTCGGCAGGATAGCGCGCAATTCGATGAAGGCTTCGAGCAGCCGGACGCTGTTCTTGCGCTGCTCCACGCCGCCGACCGTAAGAAAAACCGGGCCCTGACCGAGGCCAAGCGTCTGGCGCAGGGCGCTATCACGTTCGTCGGGCTGTGGCGTGAACAGGGCGATGTCGACGCCATTGCCCACCAGCGTCGCGTCGCGATCGAACCGTTGCCGGATTTCACGCCGCCACAGCTCCGACACCACGAACAGTTCGTCGGCTTCGACGATCGATCGCTCCTGCAAGGCCGCGAGGCGCAGGTCGGAAAAATCGTCGATATGATGGACCGTCCGCGCGAAGCCGGCGATTCGTCCATCCGCCTTGAGATCGGCCAAGGCATTGCCGGAAATGCCGTCGCCAGCGTGGAAAATGTCGAAGTCAGGCGCCGTGGCGGCGAAGTGGCGCGCATAATCCCCTATGCGGGCGGCGACCATTTCGGCGGCGCCGCCGACGAAGGGCGAA
>NZ_JAYSBG010000301.1:0-4294 GCF_041915505.1 Rhodoblastus sp.
GAAATCATCGCCCATACGGCCGGCAAGATGCGCAAGAACCGCATTCGCGTCCTGACCGGGGACCGTGTGCTGGTCGAAATGACGCCCTATGATCTGACCAAGGGCCGGATCACCTATCGTTTCAAATAGGCCAGCCCAGCCGGACCGCCCGTGACCGCAGAGCCGAAAATCCGTTCCGTGCGCCTTGCGCTCGCTTCCGGCTCGCCGCGGCGGCTCGCCCTCCTGCAGCAGGTCGGGCTTGCGCCCGACGCGCTCCTGCCGGCCGATCTCGACGAATCGCCCGGCCGCAACGAATCGCCGCGCAAGCTCGCCGCGCGCCTCGCCCTGGAAAAAGCCCGCGTCGGGGCCAAGACGGCCCACGGCCGCGAGGAGCTGCAGGGCGCCTATATTGTCGCCGCCGACACCGTGGTTTGCGTCGGCCGCCGCATCCTGCCCAAATGCGAGACCAGCGAGGACGCCGATCTCTGCCTGCGACTGCTGTCCGGCCGCGCCCATCGCGTCTATACCGGGGTGACCGTTATCGACCCGTCCGGCCGCGAGCGTTCCCGGCTCGCGGAGGCGCGCCTGCGCTTCAAGCGCCTCTCCGGCAAGGAGATCGCCGCCTATGTCGCCTCGCGGGAATGGCACGGCAAAGCGGGCGGCTATGCGATCCAGGGCGTCGCGGGCGGTTTCGTGGTCAAGCTGGTCGGCTCCTATACCGCCGTCGTCGGCCTGCCGCTGCATGAAACCGTGTCGCTGCTCGAAGGGCTGGGCTATCCGGTTCACGAGGCTTGGGCCCGGCCGGAGGTGGTCGCCTGATGGCGAGGGCCAAGAAAGCGGAAGCCGACAAAGCAGGGGTCAAGCAAAAGGCTGTCTGCTCGCTTTGCGGCAAGCCGGTCGATCCCGCCTACAAGCCGTTCTGCTCCAAACGTTGCGCCGATCTCGACCTCAATCGCTGGCTGAACGGCGCCTATGTGATCGCGGGCGATAGCAGCGACGAGGAGGGCGACGAACCCCTCGCCGAGCGCGAGCCGCCGCGCGACGATTTTTAAGCGCCCAAGCCCGCGAATCGCGGCGCGGAAGACTTATTTTTCGTCGCTTTCCTTTGACGCGACGGGTTTCTGCCCTTATGACGCGTCATCCGAATTTCCGGGCGGCGTCGCCGCCCTCCCAAAACCCCGGAAAGCAGCACAATGCGCGTTTATTACGATAGCGATGCCGACATCAATCTGATCAAGGGCAAGAAGGTCGCCGTGGTCGGCTATGGCTCGCAGGGTCACGCCCATGTCCTGAACCTGCGCGATTCCGGCGTCAAGGAAGTCGCGGTCGCCCTGCGCCCCGGCTCCGCCACCGCCAAAAAGGCGGAAGGCGAGGGCGTCAAGGTGCTGACGGTCGCCGACGCCGCCAAGTGGGCCGACGTCATCATGATGCTGACCCCGGACGAATTGCAGTCCGACATCTACAAGGACGAGATCGCCGCCAATATCCGCCCCGGCGCGGCGCTGCTGTTCGCCCATGGCCTGAACGTCCATTTCGGCCTGATCGAGCCGCGCAAGGACATCGACGTGCTGATGGTCGCGCCCAAGGGCCCCGGCCATACCGTGCGCGGCGAATATCTCAAGGGCGGCGGCGTGCCGTGCCTGATCGCGATCCATCAGGACGCTTCCGGCAACGCCCATGACATCGGCCTGTCCTACGCTTCGGCGATCGGCGGCGGCCGTTCCGGCATTATCGAGACCACCTTCAAGGAAGAGTGCGAGACCGATCTGTTCGGCGAGCAGGCCGTGCTCTGCGGCGGCTTGGTCGAACTGATCCGCGCCGGCTTCGAGACCCTGGTCGAGGCCGGCTATGCGCCGGAAATGGCCTATTTCGAGTGCTTGCACGAGGTGAAGCTGATCGTCGACCTCATCTATGAGGGCGGCATCGCCAATATGAACTATTCGATCTCGAATACGGCGGAATGGGGCGAATATGTCACCGGCCCGCGCATCATCACGCCGGAGACCAAGGCAGAGATGAAGGAAGTCCTGAAGGACATCCAGACGGGCAAGTTCACTTCGGAATGGATGCAGGAATATCGCGCCGGCGCCGCCCGCTTCAAGGGCATTCGCCGCGTCAATGACGCCCATCAGATCGAGGAAGTCGGCGCCAAGCTGCGCGGCATGATGCCCTGGATCGGCAAGAGCAAGCTGGTCGACAAGGCCAAGAACTGATTTTCCGGAGGCGCGCCCGCGAGGGCGCGCTTCGCCTTTTCAGGTGTCGCGTTCCGGCACGGCTAGAACGTCCTCATTCTGTCTTTTCATGAATTGCTTGCGATAAGGCGTCCCTTTTGCGCCCTCTCCACTGTTTCGCGGCGCGGGCGCTCCTATATCATTGCTGTCTTCGGCGCGGTCATTCCGCGCGTCGGTTGGTTGAGGGCGAGAATCCGCCCGGTCCGCGATGGCTTGGAGCCAAGATTTGATGAAGATATGAGAGACATAGGGCGTTTCGCGTCCATATGTCGCAAGGTTTCATGAAATCTTGGCGGCTATTATTTTGTTATATTTCAAAGAAATCGGATTGATTTAATGAATCTGGAAAATTTATCGCGCGAAGAATATTTGGCGCTCGCTCGCGAAATTTACGGCAAACGCGCGCGAGGAGACAACGAGCCTGGCCTTGTCTATTTTCACGATCACGCGACCTATCGCCTTCTCGGCTCCCGCGCCTTGATCCCCGCAGCCGGGGTGCGCGTCGGCAAGGACGAGATTCGCGACGCCTGGCGCGCTTTCGATGTCGATTTCGAGATCGTGCGTTTCGAAATCGACGATCTCGTCGTCGATTTTCCCCGCATGTCCTACATGTCCTGGCACATGACCCTGCGCAATCGCGGCACCGGCTCGATGGTCGATCTCGAAGGGGTCGACCGTTTGAAATGGCAGGACTTCAAGATCATCGACTGGACGCGCTATTTCGATACGGCGCTGGTCGCCGCTCTCAAACAGGGCGGCGACGTCGATCCGACGGCGTGATCAGCCGCCATTTCCCGTGACATTGCGCGGGGCGGCGGCGGGCGCGGCATGTTCGCTGCCCGCTCCGCTTCCCTGGGCCGGCGTGTCGTCGAGGCCCCTGTCGATCTTGCCGAGGATCTTCGGCAGATCGTCCTGGTCGGGGTTGAGGTCGCGCGCGTGGTTCCACTGGAATTTGGCGTCGAGCTTGCGGCCGACCCGCCAATAGGCGTCGCCGAGATGGTCGTTGATGACCGGATCGCCCGGCTTCAGCTCGATGGCGCGTTCGAGCAGGCCGACAGCTTCGTCATAATGGCCGAGCTTGTAATGGGCCCAGCCGAGCGAATCGACGATATAGCCGTCGTCGGGCTGCAATTCGACGGCGCGGCGCAGCATTTTGAAGGCTTCGTCGAGATGCAGGCCCTGATCGACCCAGGAATAGCCCAGATAGTTCAGCACCAGCGGCTGTTCCGGGTAAAGTTCGAGCGCCTTTTGCAGGTCGGGCTCGGCCTTGTCCCATTGTTTGGCGCGCTCGTAATCGACGCCGCGGAAATAATAGATCGCCCAGCGGCTCTTTTCATTGGGGCTGGTTAGCGCGAGCACGCGCGTATAGGCGTCGGCCGATTCCGCAAATTTCTTGTGCGAGCGCAGAATGTCGGCCAAGGCCGAGAGCGCGTCGACGCTTTGCGGATTGTCGGCGACGATCTCGCGCAGGTTCTTGATCGCTTCGTCGGATTTGCCCAAAGCGTCGAGCAGCAGCGCGATCCGCACGTCGGTCGTGACCCGCAGCGGGCTCTTTTCCGGCACCTGCTCGTAGATATCGACCGCCGATTCAAATTGCTTGATCTTGGTATAGGCCTCGCCAAGCGTGTCCAGCGCCAGCGCATTGTCCGGCGCGAGGGCCAGAGCGAGGCGCAGGAAAACGATGGCCGCGATCTCGTCGCCCTGGCGGCCGGCGGCGGCGCCGAGGCCATAGGCGCCAAGGCCGTAAAGCACTTCCGCCGCGCCGGCGTTGACGTCGCGCACCATCGGCTCGAGCTTCTTGCCGGCGGCGAGATCGGCTAGCGCGGCCTGGACGATGGGATTGCGCGGCTGGAGCTTGTCGAAGGCGAGATAGACCGCCTTGGCTTCGTCATTCTTGCCCTGGCGGGAGAGATTGCGGGCATAGGCGTCGATCAGGCGCAAGGTGGTCTGATCGCTCGCATAAGCCGCCTTGAGCCGCGTTCCGGCTTCCTGCGTGCGGCCGGCGACGTCCAGCATCAGGCCGGCGTGGAAATCGCGGAACACGGCGAAGCTCGGATCGCTCATCGTGTCGACCAGCGTCAGGG
>NZ_JAYSBG010000302.1:0-4292 GCF_041915505.1 Rhodoblastus sp.
TTCAACAAGCTCAAGCACTTGCGCGGCATCGCTACCCGCTACGACAAGAATCCGCTCAACTTCCTCGCCGCCATCAAACTCGCGGCGGCGCGCATCTGGATCAAATCGTTATGAGTCTGCGGCCTAGCCCGCGCTTTCAGGTCGCCAGGTCAACTGCGGCTTCCGCCAGTCGATCCCCTCCAGCATATAGGCCATCTACGCCGCCGATGTCGAGACCGCGCCATGCCTTGCCGAAGGCCAGATGAACTTTCCTCGATCCAGCCGCTTGGCATAGAGCGACAGACCGACGCCGTCGTGCCAGAGGATTTTCGCCAGATCGCCGCGGCGGCCGCGAAAAATGTAAAGGTCGCCGGCGTGAGGATCGCGTTTGAGCTGCTCCTGGACCTGAAGCGCCAGGCCATGCATGCCCCGGCGCATGTCGGTGTGGCCCGTCGCGATCCATACACGGCATCCCGAGGGTATCGGGATCATGACCGCAACGCTTTCAAGGCAGCTGTGATCGCCGATGAGGGCGCGTCGGCGTGAATCCGCACGCGCGCCTCCTTCAACTCCACCTCGATCACGGGAGAAACCGAGCAATTCGATGAGGCCGCCGATGAAGGCGTCATCGGCGCCGGCTCAATGACGACGGGCGCAAATCCCGACGAGGCCGCTTCAGCTGCCTGGCGCATCTCCCGGCGCCATTTGAAGACCAAGCTGGTGCAAACGTCCTCGCGACGCGCCACCTCCGCGATCACCGCTCCCAGCTCAGAAATCGCAGTGAGAATCCGCGCCCGCTCTTCCTCGCTCCATCGCCGGCGCCGCTCGGCGCCGGAAAGCAACGTCATTCGTCCCATGCTGCGCAGCTAACCTCGCTCAAAAAGCCGGCTTAGCTCCGCAGCATCGCTTTCGCTTCAATTTCGGCAAGGCGGCTCACGCCAGAGGGATACTCAGAGCCGGTCGGCTTCGACCTTTTTGGGTCGCAGCCACGGAAACGATCATCCGACAGAGGTCGGCCAAGTCCTTGGACGCGCTATTCCTCTTTTAGTCGTTCGCGCAAGAATTCGATGAATCGTTGAGTTTTCGCAGGCAGGCGCCGCGTCTCCGTAACCGCGTAGAATGGGCTCGGCGAACCCTGCCATTCAGGCAAAATGCGTTGCAGTTTTCTGCTCGCCAGATTTTCAGGGACGATTCGCTCCGGCAAGGAGGTGACGCCCATATCCTGCCGCTCTCTCCACGTCACCAGCTTCAGCTCCCAACACACCAGCCGCAAGCAGCAATTGGGGACCAAAAAAAGGACTTGCTTCTGATCCGCGCTGCCCCGGACAATATTGCAGGTATCACCTTCAGCGATCCAATGATGAAAACTTCCGATCAACGTCAAAATGGAATTCCTGGCCTCGACCTGCCGCGCGGCACCAAGAAAAACTCGTCTCTCCATGGCGTCCCATCGCTCAAGAACCACATCGCCATGGCAGCCGAGCGCGCTATCGCGCGCGCCGGAGGCATCGAACACGCCAATAAACCCGAATTTAACGTCCAAGAGGTCAGCCAAGCTATTGCTCGACCAGGACTTCGCCGATCAAAGAGCGCCCGCCCAACAGCAGCGGATGGCAGCCAGAGCTTTCACTTCAAATTGACCTGTGTCACCGCAAACGACAGTTTTCGTGCGGCGCTTGAAAAAGGTACACAAGCCGATAGAGACGCGATTTCGTCCGCATCCAGCTGCGATCGTCTGCAACCTCGAGGACGCGGGATGTCGTCATCCAGCCGTCCTCGATGGTCGGATGGCCTGAAACCGTCCCGATGCCGATCTCGCATGTTATGCGCCAGTGGCGCAGGATTGGATCTGTCATCTTGTATCATTGTTCATGATATGTTCTAATAACATTTATCATCACGCTACCGATCCGAGTCAAGGAATTTCCGGAAGCGTTCTACGTCACCGACGCGCTCGACCGCCGGGTGGCGTATGTATATTTTGGGGACGATCCAGACCCGCCTTTTCGCTCTAAGCGCGTCTCAAAAGCCGAGGTGCAGGAAATCGCCGTGACGATCGCGGCGGCGCTCAATGCGAAATTCGAGTGGTCGGCGCCACCATGACCATGAAACGCAAGCCCACAACCGCCGCCGAGCTGATCGCTGCGCGCCAGGAACATCCACTTGACGCTCGCGTCGTCGTGGGAGGGTATGAAGACGGATACGATCACGCGCTCGGCGTGGTCGGCATTGCTCTTGTCGGGGTTGAGACAACGGGATGGTGGAGCGGGCGACTGCAAGACTCGGACTCGACTTCGCTCGGTTCGTTTCACGCGGTGAGCTTGGATTCCGACCGGAGACGAGACAAGAAATGACGCGCGCCCCAACCAAAAAGGACATCCGCGATCGGGCGGCCGACGTCATCGGCTCGCCAGAGCTGGCGCGCGACTGGTTCGCAATGCCCGCGATCGCGTTCGGATGGCGAAAGCCGCGTGACATGCTGGCGACGGCCGGTCGCATTGCGCCGGTCGCTTCAACCGGACCAGTTACCGACGCTTAGTCGAGTAGCTTATTTAGGTGGTCGTGGCGCGCGTCCATCCGCGACCGCTCGATCGCCTCGACTTGCTCCGGCGACAACTCGGCCGTGGTAAAAGGCCGCCGGCGATCGTCGCGCTTGATCAGGTCATCCAGCACGGCAAGCGCCTCCGGCCCGTAGCCGTCCTCGAGTTGGTCGTAAAACGCCTTATCGGCGATGAGATCCGTTGCTTTATATGCGAGCGTTCGAGTTTGGATGCGGCAAATCGCGGCGCGAAGCTTTCCGCGCAGTCGGCGTCGACGGCGTTTCGATATCATCATGGCAGGAGCATAGCATGGTCAAAACGAAACCTATACCAAGCGAATCCAAGGACGCTGCGCCGCAAGATCGGCGACATGAAGGTGATCGAGGAAGTGCCGGAAGCGCGAAGTCCCGCGACCGCGCAGCGCAAGCAACCCGCTCAGCTTTATCGCCGAACAAGCGCGTCGCTCGTGGATTTCGACCGGAGGGTCTGAACGCGAAACCGATCGCCATCGGCGCGCCGCCCGCCCTGCAAATTTTTGGTCCGCTTGACTTGGGACCCGGACTGTGACCCACTGCCGAAAAATGGGCCAAAAAACCGCTGTAAAATCAATAAGTACGAGGAAAATTCGGAGAATCCCTCCCTCTCCGCCATTTGATCTTATAATGCATTGAAATAGCATATTAATTTATTCTACGCGCCTATCGCGCCCAGCTTCGACCCTAGCGACAGATGATGAGCGGGCTCCGGCTGGGTCCAACCTGCAGCGGGATGGCGACTGAAATTTTCTTTCGCAGCGGCGATCGCCTGCGCGGGGCGCTTTTTTCTGCTCGGGCTGCTGGAGGCGCTCTTTCGTGCCGGATTGGAGCGGGTATCGGGCGCCCGGGATGGGCAAGAGGCCACTTTGACGGACTCCGCCTGCTTCGCGCCCGAAAATTGCCATTCTGGCAGCCATCATCAGGTCTGGGTTGCTTAGGCGCAACTTCAAGAAACCAAAAAATCCGGGAGGCGTCATGGCGCAGGTTAAGAATTTGGATGCACTTGTTGGCCGCAGAATTCGTCTCCGCAGGATCCAGCTCGGGATCGAGGCCAAATCGCTCGCGGCGAGCGTGAAGGTTGCGGAGGCGCGTCTCCAGGCGTTTGAGTTGGGACGCGAGAGCATCTGCGTGGAGCTTCTCGCGGAAATTGCCGGCGCCTTAGGCGTCTCATCGGCGTATTTTTACAGCGCCCCTCGAACAGGTTTGGCCCCGAGGAAGCAAACACGGATGGCGCCTCGTCAGGCCGTGCGATGACAATTCGCGGGCAGGCTCTGCGCAAGTTGCCTGGACCTTCTCTGTAATCCCCCGGGGCTCGAAAAAACGCCCGCCAGCGCATCCGCGGCGAGCGTATCGGTGACCGTCCGGCTTGCCGAGTCCTGCCCGCGCGGGCTGACTTCGATGATGAGAACCTGTTTCATGGCTTCACCTCCCGGCCTTCGCCGTCAGGGCGTTCCAGGCCGCGAGCGAGTCCATGTAATCCCGCCAATGCGCGATCTTGCGGTTCGCGATCCTGACGATCGAGCAAAACCGGTTGTCGTATTTCACGCCGGTCGCCAGGATCGTCCCGTGGACCTCATATTCGATGACAATGACGGCGCCGCCGTCCGTCCGGTGAACGACCAGCTTGTCGGCGGATTGCAGCGCGATGGCGCCGACATAGCCCCTGAATGCGGCCATCAGATCGGTCTTTCCCGTGATGACGCGCGGCCAGCCGGGAACCTCGTAGAGAACCTCATAG
>NZ_JAYSBG010000303.1:0-4282 GCF_041915505.1 Rhodoblastus sp.
GCGATCCGAAGATTTTACGAAAGTTTAACCTTTTCAACGCGTTTAAGAAACGAAGATGAAACCATAATGGGGCAATGATGCTTTTCGGACCGGAATGTTGCGCCGGGCTTTTAGAGGTCACTTAACGGGCGCGGCGCAATGTGGGTCCATGAGATGCGTCTTTTGGCGCATGGTTCGTGTCGGGTAGAGTCCCATGTCGCGCGTGGAAGCACAACGACCAGCATTGGCGGCGACCGCCGCGCAACTCGGCGAGTTCGAGCGCTGGCGGCGCAACCATTTCATTTCGCTGCGCCTCGCCCTCACCATGCCTTTCATGGCGCTTGCGCCGGTTTTTCTGCTGGTGAACGGCGCGCCCAGCAGTTGGGACGTGGTCGCTTTCGCCTTCCTGCTGGCGCCGCTCGGCGGCGTCTACGCCTTGCATCGCTTCGGCCGGTTCGACATCGCGCAATCGGTCTGCGTCGGCGCGACCCTGCTGCTCGGCGTCGTGCTGACGCTGGCCAATGGCGCGATCACCATCGGCGCCGTCGCCTGTTTCCTGCTCGGCCCGCTCGAAGCGGCGCTCGGCGACATGCCGCGCTTCGCCAACGCCGGGGCGGTCGCCTCCGTCCTGGCCATGCTGGCGATGATTGCGGGCGCCTATTTCGGCCTGCTTCAGCCCCAGCCCCACGGCGGCGCCTATGTCGATCTCGCCACCGTCGTCTCCGCCATGCTCTATGGCGGCCTGCTTGCGGCCTGGAGCGCGCGGATGGGCGAAATGCGCGACCGCAGCGCGCGCGCGAGCATCGACGCCTATCGCGAACTGACCGAAACCGTCGGCGATCTCGTGGTCCAGCTCGATCGCGCCGGCGCGGTGACCGATTTCATCACCGATCCCGCCAACGCTTTCCGCTCCGCGCGCCGCGATCTGTCCGGACGCGGCCTGTTCGAGCGGATTCTGGTCGCCGACCGCCCGGGCTTCCTGAAGGCGGTTTCCGACGCCGCGCTCGCCGATCATATCGTCCAGGCCGAATTTCGCCTGCGCGCCGAGCCCGAGGGCGAGCCGGGGGATGATTTCGCCTCGCCGCATTACATCTGGGTCGAAATGCGCGCCCATTGCTCGCGGTCCTCGGCCGGCGCGGTGATGGCGATCCTGCGCGACATCACGCCGATGAAAGAGGCCCGCGCCGCCGCCCAGGAGGCGCGCGAGGCGAGCGAGCTCGCCAACGCCTGGCGCGAACGTTTTCTGGCCAATGTCAGCCATGAGCTGCGCACGCCGTTGAACGCCATCATCGGCTTTTCGGAAATGCTGAACAATCCCGACATGGCGCCGAAGGACCCGGCCCGCCAGCGCGAATATGCCGGCATCATCCACCAGTCGGGCCAGCATCTCCTGAGCCTCGTCAACACCATTCTCGACGTGTCGAAAATGGAGACCGGCAATTTCGAAATCCAGCCGGAGCCATTCGACCTCGGCGGGCTGATCGATTTCGCCTGCGACGTGGTCAAGCTGCGCGCCTCGGAGAAGAAGATCGCGCTGACCCGCGCCAATGCGCCGCATATCGGCGAAATCATCGCCGACAAGCGCGCCTGCAAGCAGATCCTGCTCAATCTGCTGTCGAATGCGATCAAATTCTCGCAGGAGGGCGGCAGCGTCTCGATCGTCGTCCGCGCCGACGGCGCCTTTGTCGAGATCGCCGTGTCCGACACCGGCATTGGCGTGACCCCGGCCGATCTCGCCAAGCTGGGCGATCCCTTCTTCCAGGCCCGCGCGACTTATGACCGTCCCTATGAGGGCGCGGGGCTCGGCCTGTCCATCGTGCGCGGCCTCGTCGGCCTGCATGGCGGCTCCATGACCTTCGAGAGCGCGCCGAACGAAGGCGCCTGCGTCACCGTCCGCCTGCCGATGGATTGCCGCAACGCTCGCAAGATCGCCGGACATTACGTCAAGATCGAAACTCTGGCGCAGCGCGGCCGCCCGCTCGCGGCGCCCGAGGCCGCCAGCTCCAGTGATCAGGTGAAGAAAATTGCGTGAGATCGCCGCCGCCTCCGATTTCGATTTTGTCGCCCTCGAACCGCGCCGCCCGGTGCAAGGGGGGGCGCGCAAGCGCGCTCAGGGCAAGAACGCCGGCAAAAACGCCGCTGCGGCCGGCGGTTCGCGTTTCGGCGCCGTGTGGCGCTATCGCACCCCGGCCTTCGGCGCGATCCTGCTGTCGGCGCTGCTTGGCGCCATCGTGGTCAACGCCATGTTTCTGCAGCATGGCCGCCATCCCGCGCCGCTGTTCGGCGCCACGGTGAAGATCGAGGCGCCCAAACCGCCGCCGCGCCCGCCGATCCGTCCGTCCTCAATCGACGCCTTGCTGACCGAGCGGATTCCGGCGGCGCCGTTGCAGCCGGTCAATCCGGCGCAGGAAGCGGCCTTCTCGCCGCCGGTCACGGACGAGCAGCCGGCCGCCGCTCCCGCCGCGCCCGCTCCCGCCGCCGTCCCTGCGAAAAAGGCGCATGATCTGATCGGCGCGCTGATCGCCGGCAATGGCGTGGTGGCGCCGGCGGCCTCCGCCAAGAGCGTGACCTCGGCCCAGCGCGCCTTGCAGAAGCTCGGCGCGTCGGTGAAGCCCGATGGCGAATTGGGCGCGGGCACCCGCAAGGCGGTCGAGGCGTTCCAGCGCGAGAACCATCTTCCGGCGACCGGCGAATTGAACGCCAAAACCAAACGCCTGCTCGCCGCGCGCTCCGGTCTGCCAGTCGACTGACAGGACTGGCGCGCCTCGCTTTTCCGGCTATCCTTGCTCCATGCGTCTGCGTAGCGATATCTGGGTCGCGGCCTTTCTGCGCCGTTGCGGCTCGCAAAATGTCCCGGTGTTCCTGCGTCGTCGCGGCGCGCCCGAGGCCGGGGCCATTTTCGTCAAGATCGACCGGCTGGACGGCAGCGCGGCTTTGTTCGCGCCGGCGCCGCAGAGCGAGGCGCGCGAGGATGTCGCGCGGCTGTTCGCGCGGGCGCATGGCGACGATTGGATCGAAGGCGCGCAGGTCGAGGCGAAACTCGCCAAGGAAATCGCCTTCGATCCCGACCTGTGGATTCTCGACGTCGAGGATCGCGCCGGGCGGGTGATGCTCGACGTGGCCTAAAAGCTTTTCCGGAGCGGCAAGTCGGGCTGCGACGCGCCAGAGCCGTGAGCGCCCGTCTGCGCATGCGTCACGGTCGCCGCGAACGGCCGCACTGGCGCGCGCGCGGAAGACGCGGCGGCGCGCGGCGCGCCGGTCATGGCGTCCACGATGCGCGTGGCGACGCGCCGGGGGATCGCCTGGAACAATTTCATCGTCCGGCCGAACAGGTCCGGCGACAGCGCCACTTTCGGAAAGGCGATCAGGAAAATGCGCGCGGCGGCGGGTTGCGGCAGCCCGATCGCGACAAAGGCCAGCGCCAGCGCGTCGCCGCTTTCATCCTCGACGATGCGCCGCGCGCAGAGTGAATCGCAGCGCAGCAGATCGGCCAGCAGCAGCGCGAAAGTCGTTCTTTTCTGCCGGATCGCGGCGGCTTCGATCCGCGCCGCCGCGTCGTCGTCGAGCGTTTCGCTCGCGGCGGCCGACGCGAGGCCAGATTGCGCGAGACCGGCTTCGAGCGCGAGCGCGATCAGCCGCGCGCGCTCCTGCGCATCGGCGGCGAGATAGAGCGGCAGGCAATCGAGCGTCGGCGCGCAGCGGTCGAGCAGGGCGCGCGCCAGCGCCGGGTCGTCGCGTCCGCGCAGCGCCAGCAGGCGCAGGCTCTCGGCGCCGAGCGGGGCGAGCGGATTGGCGGCCAGCGCCCGGGCGATCTCGCGCTCCGGACGCGCCGCGAGCAGGCGGACCGCCTCGCGGTCGAGATCGCTGCGCTGGGCGACGGCGGCGGCGAGGTCGCAGGCGCCGCTCGCCGCGACATGGCGCAGGTCGCGCCATTCGATCTGCGGTCCCGCGCGCAAAATCTCCCGCTCCGCTTCGACGCTGCGGGCGCGAATCCGTTTCAGCAAGGTGGCGGGCGCGTCGGCGCAGCCCGCCAGTTTGCGCGCGACATGGATCAGGGTCGCCTCGTCGGCGCTGTCGATCAGCCGGTCCGCCATTTCCTCATAGAGCCGGATTTCCTCCGGCGTATGTTGCGGATGGAGGGCGAACAGATCGGTGGTGACGCGCAGGAGCACCGGGCGCATTTCGCTGGGCTTGGCCTCGGCGGAAGCGGCGAGGTCGCGCAGGCGGGCGTAAATGTCGGTCGGCATGGAACGGGATCCCGAAATTTTTCGGATAAGCCCACGCTAGCCGAGCTTTATTGACA
>NZ_JAYSBG010000304.1:0-4242 GCF_041915505.1 Rhodoblastus sp.
TTCCGGATGCGCGCCAGCGCTTCCGGAACTCTTGACGGCGGAGCCGCTTTGTCAGATGGCGCGCGCGCTCATCTGCTGGGCGATATATTCGGCTTGGCGGATCGCCAGCGAGACGATCGTCAAAGTCGGATTTTCCGCCGCGCTGGTCGTGAACTGGCTGCCGTCCGACACGAAAAGATTTTTGATGTCGTGCGTCTGGCCCCATTTGTTGACGACGCCGTCGCGCGGATTCGCGCTCATGCGATTCGTCCCCAGATTATGCGTCGAGGGATAGGGCGGCGTCGGGAAGGTGCGAACCGCGCCGACCGATTCGTAGAGCTTCTTGCCCTGCTCATAGGCGTGGTTTCGCATCGACACATCATTGGGGTGATCGTCGAAGTTCACATTGGCGACGGGCAGGCCGAGCTTATCCTTGACTGTCGAACTGAGCGTGACGCGGTTTTTCTCCTGCGGGAGATCCTCGCCCACGATCCACATGCCAGCCATGTTCGGATAATCGTCCATCGCGCTGGTGAACGACCGGCCCCAGGCGCCCGGATCGAGGAACGCCGCCATGAAGGGAACGCCCAGCGACAAGGTCTCAAATTCGTAGCCGCCGACAAAGCCGCGCTTGGGATCGTTGCGCGCCTCGTCGCGGATGATGCCGGCCATGGTCGTGCCCCGGAACATATGGACGGGCTTTTCGAACACGCCATAGACCGAGCCGGTGACGTGGCGCATGTAATTGCGGCCGACCTGCCCTGAGGAATTGGCGAGGCCATTGGGATATTTCGACGAGGCGGACAACAGCAACAGCCTCGGGCTCTCGATGGAATTGCCCGCGACACAGACGACTCTCGCCTTCTGTTTCTGCTGGTTTCCATCCTTGTCGACATAGACGACGGCGTTCACCTTGCCCGCATCGTCATGTTCGATGCGCACGACGCGCGATTGCGGCCGCACCTCCATCTTGCCGGTCGCTTCGCCTTTCGGGATCTCGGTATAGAGCGTCGACCATTTCGCGCCCCATTTGCAGCCCTGGAAACAAAAGCCGGTCTGCTGGCAGGAATTGCGGTTGTCGCGTTCGACCGAATTGATCGCCATATGGCCGGTGTTGCATTCCTTGTAGCCGAGCTTGTCGGCGCCGGCCTTCAACACCTTGAAGTTGTTGTTGCCAGGCAGACCCGGAAGACCGTTGGTGCGCGTCACGCCCATCTTGTCCTCGGCGCGGGCGTAGTAGGGCTCCATCTCCTCAAGCGTGATCGGCCAGTCGAGCAGATTGGCGCCGTCGATCTTGCCGTAGGTCGACAGGGCCTTGAACTCATGCGGCTGGAAACGCAGCGAAGCGCCCGCCCAATGGGTGGTCGTGCCGCCGACCGTCTTGACGATCCAGGCGGGAAGATTGGGAAAATTCTTGGCGACGCGCCAGGTGCCGGATGTGGTCCGCGCATCGGACCACGAGAGCTGGGCGAAACTCGCCCATTCGTCATTGACGAAATCCTCGATGGTGAGGCGCGGGCCCGCTTCGAGAATGACGACATTCACGCCCTTCTGGGCCAACTCATTGCCGAGCGTTCCGCCGCCCGCGCCGGAGCCGATGATGACGACGACGTTGTCGTCCGTGAGATCGAATTTCGCAACCATGTTTCTCTCCCGAATTCTTATCGTTCACAGCCAATCGAGGTCGTCGAAGCCGCGGTGGATGTAGCCGCCCTTGGAATAGGACTCGCCCTCGTAGCCAAAGAGCGGCCAGATTTCCTTCTGGTTGTAGAGCGACACCACGAGCGTCGAGCGCACGGCCTCGAACATCGGCGTGCCGGCGATCTTGTGGAGCAGAACAATGCGGTCGGCTTCCCAGGGGAGCGCGACATAGCCGCCGGGACCGGCCATGGCGTTCAGCTCCGCGACGCCCTTTTCGAACATCTGCTTCTGCGCCGGATCGGCGACGGATTTCTCGTCGAAAGGCTTGGCGGCGATGGCGTAATTGCGGTCGGGAATGCGGTCGTGCGGATAGATATCGCGCGACATTTGAATCAGGGTCTTCATCGTTTCGGGCTGAAGGCCCTTGACCTCAAGCCCCCACGCTTCTTCGGCGTTAAGCAAGGCGCCGCCCATGGTGACGCTGATCGCCGCCGCCAGAGTGATCTCGGAAGACCGGCGAAGAAAAATGCGCCGGCTCAGCGACGATGGCGCGTGTGAATGGTCGTGATGGTGTTTGTGTTCCGTCATATCAAGTCCTCCCGGTGGGATTGCCGCGCGCCTGCCTGATTGGTTTTTTTTGCGGCGGCGTCTGATTGAAAAATGAGATCAGCGATACCGGCCGTGACGCTGCAGCATTTCGATCTGGTAGCCGTCGGGATCCTCCACGAAGAAGAAACGGGCCAACAGATTGCCGTCCGGTTTGAATTCCTTGACGTCGCGCGGCGCATATCCAAGCGCCTTGAAGCGCGCATGTTCGGCGTCCAGGTCGTCGACCGCAAAGGCGACGTGGCCATAGGCGGTCCCTAATTCGTAAGGCTCGGCTCGTCCCTTGTTGATCGTCAATTCGATTTCGAAATCCGCTTCGCCATTGCGCAGATAGACGAGCGTGAAAGTCGGGAAGTCCAATCGATCGGCGACCTCGAAACCGAACGCCTGCCGATAAAACGTTACCGACCGCGCTTCATCGACCACGCGGATCATCGAGTGTATTGCTTTTGCCATTGCATCGTTCCAACACCGGCGCCGCTCCGCGGCGCAACTTGATCGAATGTTCGAAACTAGCGCGAGGAGCCGGCGCCGGGTGGTATGCTGCTAATACCTTCCGACAAACCGGCGGCCTTTTTCATGCTGCGCGCTTGGCTTCGCGGCGATCAAGACGGCTGTCTTCCTGCGCGACGATACAGATGCAGCGAAGGTGCGACGTGAAGTTCGGAACTTCCCCTCGGAGAAGCAGAATCTCCTGGTGCAGGGAGGAAATGAATCGGGGAAGCTTGACGCCGAATTGTTCGGCGATGGCCTCAAGTCGTTGCCAGAAAATCTTCTCGAGACGGATGCTCGTGGATTGCCCGTTCAACCGAAGCGACCGCGTCTCGAAAGCGTAACTGTCCGGATCCTGGTTTGCGAAAAAATGGCACATCTTTTCTATCCCACGATGTTTTTGTTGCCGCGATAGTGACTGGAAACAGCACGGTCGCGCGTCATCCGGCGCTCTGCGACTCGAGCTTGCCTTCGGCGATCCAGCGCACCGCCAACAGAAGCGCGCCCATGGAGAAATCTTTCCCATGCGCGGCGACCATCTTCTCCGACAATTGCGCCAGCTCCTGAAAGAAGGCGTCCTTGCTCTCTTCTTCCGCCGACAGTTTGGTCAATTCATCTTGCATAGCAGGCGCTTCCTTGGGTTGGACGTTATTTGAACATGAGGGGCGGAAAGCCGATGACGGCCGCTTCGGTATGCGCGCCCGCGGCGAGGCTTTTTCCGTCGGACGACCAGACAAGCGACGTCACCGCGCTCTTGAAGGCGCCGACAATCAACTCGTCACGGGCGCCGGGCCGGGCGAGAATAACGTGCCCGTTTGCATAGCCCGCCGCGACCATATCGTTCCGAGGATTGACGGCGACACATTGCGTCGGGACGAGGCGTGGCCGGCCGGTCTCCAGCGCGCCTGAATGATCCCCGTCGAAAGGCGGTCGCGCCAGCGACCACGCGACGATCCTGAACGCTCCGGATGCGAACACGATATCAGACTGCCGCGACCAACCGATCGACTGCGCCGCCGATGGAAAGCCGGAAACGATTCCAAATCGTTCGCCCGCCATATCGATCAGCGCGAAACCCAACGTTTCGAGGGCGACGGCCGCCCAGGCGCCATTCGGACTCCAATGGATGCTCGTCGGCTTCGCCGGCAAGCTGTAGCTCGCGCGCAGCGCGCCGCTCCCCGCCGTATCGAAGATCACGACACGGTCGGGAAATGCGCAGGCGAGCAGAGCGCCATCGGGGGAGATCCGGAGCGCGCAGGCGCCGTCCGCATCGACGGAGCCTTGAACGTTATAGCCGCTCGCCAACGTGATCTTTTGCGGCGTCGCAAACGCCAGGCGGCCATCCTTCTGACGGCAGTCGATCGCGACGATGGGCGCCTCCGCTTTCAGGCCGGATGAAGAAATGCGCCCGTCCGCCGCCATACGGCGAATGTCGCCATTCGACTGCCCAATCAGATATTCCGAGTCGAAGCCCTCGGCGAGGATGGGAGAACCGTCCGCCGGGGCGTCGACAACAACGAGCGG
>NZ_JAYSBG010000305.1:0-4225 GCF_041915505.1 Rhodoblastus sp.
GGCATTGCCGGAAATGCCGTCGCCAGCGTGGAAAATGTCGAAGTCAGGCGCCGTGGCGGCGAAGTGGCGCGCATAATCCCCTATGCGGGCGGCGACCATTTCGGCGGCGCCGCCGACGAAGGGCGAAGCCGAAACGGAAATGGCGCGGCATCGCGCCGGGCGGAAGAATCCGGCGCCGCGCGCGTCGGGCGCATGAACGGCCGCATCATGACCGAGGGCGGCCAGAGCCTCGCCCAGCGCGAGCGCGTGGACCACGCCGCCGCGCGGATTGGTCGAATGGGTCAGCAGCGCGAGACGCAGCGAGCGAGTCATGGCAAGGCGCCCTCCCGCGTCGCGCAACCGAGCAGCGGCCCGCGCGCGAAATCCCAGATCACTTCCTCTGCAAGTGCGTCCGCGATGGTGACGCGGCGCGAGCCGTTGAAGCGACCGATTGGCGCGGCGGCGATGGCGCGCGCCTGGAACAGATTGACGATCTCCGCCACATCCTCGCGCGCGGCCGCGATGAGGAAGCCGAAGCTCGGAAAGCTTTGCAGCCATTGGATCCAGCCGATCTTTTCCGGCTTGGGAATCGCACCGATCTCGATGCTCACGCCGACGCCCGAACATTCGGCCAGCATGGCCGCCGTGCCGATCACGCCGGCCTGCGAAACATCCTTGGCGGCGCGCGAAAGGCCCGCCTCGGCAATCGTGGGCAGCAAAGCGAGATCGTCGCGCAGGCGGTCGGCGGGCGCGTCGAGCGCCGCCTGCCAATTGTTGAAAGGCGGACGATAGGCGCCGCGCAGATCGACGGCCAGGATGAGGTCGTCGCCGGGCTTGGCGTCGAAACTGGTCAGCAGTTTCTTGGCGCGGCCGAGCGTCGCCATGGAAAGCTGGGCGCGATCGCAATTCAGATTGCTGTGGCCGCCGACGATGGGCACATCATAACGTTCGGCCGCGGCCCGCATGCCGTCGAGAATCGGCGCGGCGCGTTCGTCGTCCTGCGCCCAGAGCGCGTCGACGACGGCAAGCGGACGGCCACCCATCGCCGCAATGTCGGACAGATTGACCATCACGCCGCACCAGCCGGCGAACCAGGGATCGGCCGCGACAAATTCGTTCATGAAGCCTTCGATAGCGAACAGCAGAAAGCCGTCGCCATCCGGCAAGGCGGCGCAATCATCGCCAACCGCCGCCGCCGCGACGCGGTCGAGGCCGAGGCCGAGACGCGCTGAAACGCGCGCGATATCGGCCTTGGCGGCGAGGCCGCGGCTGGCGCGCAGCGCGCCAGCGATTTCGGCGAGCGCGCTCATCAGGCGGCCTTTCTCAACGCGAGGAAACCTTCTTCGGGCGTCGCGAAGGGCGGATAGAAGGCGAGATCGGCCTCCATGACATGATGCGGCCGGCCATGAAGTTCGACGACCTCCAGGGTCCGCCAATGCAGCCGGCGAAACAGCAAGGCGTTCTGCCCCTGCACCTGAGCGACGAAGCGCCGGCAGCCCTTGCCATGCGCCGAGGACACGGCGAGTTTGATCAGCGCGGCGCCGAGCGTGCCGACGCGGCGATAGTCCTGCGCGACGGCGAGCCGCGAGCCCTGCCAAGTTCCGGGCGCGATCTCGTGAATGCGCACCGTGCCGACCACTTCATCCGGCGTCACCGCCAGCAGCGAGGTCGCGACGATGGGGATCGCCGCCTCGTCGATGGCGTCGCGATCGTCGCCCTCGAACAGGCCCTGCTCTGCGCAGAACACCTTGCGGCGCAAGGCGGCGGCGCCGCGTTTTTCCCAGGCGTCGACCGCATATTTGACCTGGAATCCGCTGGGCGCGAAACACGGGATCGGCTCGAACATCATGCCCGGCCTCCCGTCGTCAGATCGCGTTCATAGGTCGACAGCGCCGAACAGGCCCCGCATTTGGCGCAGCCCGCTTTCGTCTTGCGCGAAGCGATTCCGCCGGCGACGATCATCCGCGCCAGCGGCGCGAGGATGGCGTCCATGAAGGCCGGCGAAGGCGTCGGATGGCTTTCGAGCGGCGTACCGGAAATCGGCACGAAGGGAACGACGAAAGGATAGACGCCCAGCGCGACCAGCCTTTCGCTAATGGCGAGAATCTCAGCGACGCTGTCGCCGAGGCCGGCGAGAATATAGGTCGAGACCTGGCCGCGTCCGAACAGCGGAACGGCAGCGGCGAAAGCGTCGAAATAGGTCTCGACCGACACTTGCGCCTTGCCCGGCATAACGCGCCGGCGCACCGGCTCGGTCACCGCTTCGAGATGCATGCCGAGCGCATCGGCGCCGGCCTCCTTCAGCCGCGAGAACCACGCGAAATCGTCGGGCGGCTCGCATTGGACCTGAATCGGCAGGTCGACCGCCGCCCTCACCGCGCGCACGCTTTCGACCAGAACAGCGGCGCCGCGATCCTTGCCGGGCGGCGTGCCGGTCGTCATCACCATTTGCGTCACGCCGTCAAGTTCGACCGCCGCCTTGGCGACTTCGGCGAGCTGCCCCGGCGTCTTGCGTTCGATGGTCCGGCCGGCGGCGAGCGACTGGCCGATGGCGCAGAACTGGCAGGTCTTGGCGCGGCTTTGATAGCGGATGCAGCTTTGCAGCACGGTGGTTGCGAGAACGTCCCGCCCGTGCAGCGTGGCGATCTGCGCATAGGGAATCCCGTCCGCCGTCTTGAGCGCATGGAAGCGTGGCGCGCGCGGGAAATCCACTTCGCCGACCAGAGCGCCGTCGCGACGGATGCGCGCCTTGCCGGCGGCGTCGGGCTGTTCGAGCAGATAGGGGCTCTCGAACGCCGCGGCGGTATAGATCGGCGCCATCACCGTCATGCCGTCAATGGTGAGGGCGCGATGGTCGGACGGCCCCGCGCCGCCGCGCCGTCCATTCGCGGAGACCGCAGGGTCAGCGAGCCGCAGCCCGAAGGACTGCAGCTCGTTGATCAGCGCCCGGCTGGTCAGACGCTTCGCTTCCGCCGTCTCGGTCGCGGCGGCTTTCAGTTTCAACGGAGTCATCGGCGAGGTTCCCTGCACAGGCGGCAAAAGGGGCGACGGCGTGAAGCGGCGCCGTCGGGCGGTTATCGAGATTGAGGCTGAGCAATTCCGGGCGGGCGTAATGGCCGACCGAATCCATCATCCGCTTGCGCTTGACGATCAGGCTCATGTCGAGATCGGCGACCAGAATCCCTTCGCCCTCGGTCAGCGGCGGAACGAGATGCTTGCCCTCCGGCGTGATGATCGCCGTCATGCAGCCGCCGGTCAGCGCCTTGCGCAAGGTCTCGTCGGGCGCGATCTTCGCGATCTGCGCCTCGGTGAGCCAACCGGTGGCGTTGACGACGAAACAGCCGGATTCCAGCGCATGATGGCGGATCGTGACCTCGATCTGATCGGCGAAGATCGGGCCGACCAGCGAGCCCGGAAATTGCGCGACATGAATTTCTTCGTGCTGCGCCATCAGGGCGTAACGGGCGAGCGGGTTGTAATGCTCCCAGCAGGCCAGCGCGCCGACGCGGCCGACCGCCGTTTCCACCACGCGCAGGCCGGCGCCGTCGCCCTGCCCCCAGATCATCCGTTCATGATAGGTCGGCGTAAGCTTGCGCCGCTTGAGCAGAAGGTCGCCGCTGGCGTCGAACACGAGTTGCGTGTTGTAGAGCGAGCCGTGATCGCGTTCGTTGACGCCGAGAACCGTGACAAGGCCAAGACGTCGCGCGGCGGCCGCTATGGCTTCGGTTACCGGTCCGGGAACAACGACGGCGTCCCGATAAAGGCGGGCGTGCTCCCCGCCCGTCAGCACGGGCGGATGGACGAAGGAGAAATAGGGATACCAGGGCACAAAGGTTTCGGGGAAGACGACCAGGCGGGCGCCCTTGGCTGCCGCCTCGGCCATGGCGTTGAGAACCCGATCGACCGTGCCTGTCGGCGTGTCGAGATCGGGCGCGATTTGCACGGCGGCGACGCGAATGGTCGAGGCGGACGGCATCGGCGCGATCTCCTCAGAGCGTCCAGGTGTCGAGGATGAAGGCGTTGTCCCGGCGATGCAGGAGAACGATATCCATCACGTCGAGCGGATTGATCGGGATGATTCCGGGAATCAGCGCGCCTTCGCCATGGCCATAGAGCGCTTGAAGGGCGAAGCGGCAGGCATAGACCTTGCCGCCATCGGCGATGATCTTTTCGATGCGGTTGTTGAAATTGAGATGGCCGGGGAAAGCCTCGTCGCCGAGTTTCGGGAACCCGCGCTGCACGCCGA
>NZ_JAYSBG010000306.1:0-4220 GCF_041915505.1 Rhodoblastus sp.
GCCGAGCGACGCCAGCGTCCTGGTCGAGTCGGTCTTTTCCTCCGGCGCGCCGTCATGGCTGGCGCTCGCTGATGACCGTCCGCCGCCATGCGGATGCGCCGCATAGGCATGCGCGCGTCGACCACGGGCGGCGAACCCGCCGAGAAGGGCGCCCGCGGCGACGCCGCCCAGAAAGCCCCCGAGGCGGAAGCCAGCCTGCGCCGGCGCGGCGTCCGCCAGCCATGTCAGCGGCATGAATGTCATCGCCAATATCGCTGCGCGTGTGACTGCTTTTCGCGATGTCATGGCCTTTCTCCCAAAGCCAGTCGAATATTCGGCTCGAAGCCGGCGGCGAACCCGGATCAACGTCCTCTTCTCGAACGAGTCTTTTCCGTTTCGGACGCCGTCAGCGCGGTCTTGATCTGTTCAATGATCAGGTCGGCGAATGCGACATTGTTTTTCTTGGATAGTTGATAGCTCGCCGACAGGGTGTTCCGGAGATCCTGATTGTCGCCGCAACCCGACTGATATTCGAGGCTGCGCAATTGCGGCTCGCTCGGCGACTCGTCGCGACCCCAATCCCAGACCCAGAAATCGTAATAGCGATTGGTCTTCCAGACCGTCGTTCCATAGCGCAGGCAGATGAGCTGGGTGGTCAGGCGGCGCGCCTTGACCGTCTTCGTCGCAGGATCGACCTTGCCGTAGAATTTCTCGAGGCGGTCGACTTCATCCTTGCTCAGCAATGGCTGGCCATCGGGACCGGAGGCTTCCCCGGACGCCGCCATTTCGGCGAGGAGATGCCCCGCGGCGAATTCGTAAAACGGATTGCCGTCCTCGTGGAGGGGACTCGCCTTCACCGAGAGATTGATCGCGCGATAGGCGTATTTCATCGCCGTGATCGGGTCTTTTCGTTCGACTCCGGACGAGCCTTCGCGATAGGCGCGCGCAAGGCTCAGCGCGGCGCGCGCCGAGCCCTGGCTGTTCGCGCGCTCCCACAAGCGGATCGCTTCGGCGTCGCCATTCTCCGGCTTCACCAGCACGTGACCCAGCCGGAGCCGTTCCGCGAATTCGACTTCAGCGTCCTCGTTGCCGCCATAGGCGGCAAAGCGCCAGTAGCGTTCGGCCAGCTCCGGCTGCGGGCTTGACGCGCCCCAGCCATGTTCAAGCATCAGAGCGACGTCGCGCTGGGCGACCGGGTTATTGGCTTCGGCGGCGCGCCCGAACCACAACAAGGCCAAGGCCAGATTCGAATTCACGTTGAAATCCGGATCCGACGCATAGCCGCCTTCGATATAGACCTGTCCAAGCTCGATCTTGGCCGGAACCGAACCCGCATCCGCCGCATGTTGCAGGATTTCGACGGCGCGGCGCGGGTTCTTTATGACGCCATTGCCGTAGAGCAGCCGGCGCCCGACCTGGAAGGTCGCCGGCACGTAGCCCGCGTCCGACGCCTTCGCGAACCATTCATAGGCCTGCACGTCGTCGCGGGCGACGCCCTTGTCGCCGATTGCGAGACGCCAGCCCCAGGTGTGCATCGCCAGAGGAAAGCCTTGCTCGGCCGCTTTGCGATAGAGTTCATTGGCCTTTGCGTCGCTTTGCTCGACGCCGAGGCCATATTCGTGAATGACGCCCAGATTATAAAGGGCCGCGACATAACCCCGTTGCTGCGCGTCGTCATAGGCGAGGCGCGCCAGGCGGTAATTCTCCTCCTGGTCGTGCTTCTGCCGCGTCGGGTCCATGGAATTGGCCCGGGCCATATAGGCGCGGCCAAGGTTGAACAGGAAGCGCACCACGCGCGGGTTTTTCTCGATCGCGCTCTTGCAGGCGGCGATGGCCGCGTCCGGATCGGTCAATGCGGAAAAGTCGACGCCGGGAACTTCCGGCGGACGCGCGCGATCGGTGTCGGAGGCCGCCAGTTGGTCGCAGGGGTCCACTGGCCGCCGGCTCAGGGGGGCGGTCTGGACGGGAGCGTCCTCCGCGCTGTCCGCGGCGGCGACTTCCGCCCGGCGCGCGGCCTCCGCCGTTTCGCAGCCGTCGTACCGGCGGATATGCGCTTCGATATCCACCCGGCGCGGCTTGGCGCCCAGCCTCTCCCAGGCTTCCTTCGCCCCGGCGCATTTTTCGGACGCCATCTGGAAGCGGCGCTCGCCGATGGTGTCGACGAGATAAACATCGTCGGGTCCACCGGTGCGCGGGAAATAATCCGGCTCCTGCTGCCGGCCGTTCTTGCTCGCCAAGGCGGCGACGACCAGCCGCACGCGTTCGGCCAAATCGGTCAGGGATTGCCCCGGCCGGACAAGCTCCGCCCGCAGCACTTCGGTGAACAGGGAATTGCGGCGCCGGTCGGCGGCGCCAAAGCTCTCGACCGCCTGTTCGCCAAAGGAAGCGGAATAGAGCACCAGCAAACCGTCCCGGGTCTTGGAGAAAGGCACCAGCCGGCTACCGGACTCTGCCGAACGTCTCAAAATCTGTTGCGCTCCCACGTCCGCGCGCAGCATGTTCCGACAGGCGTCGAGGATCAGAAACACGGTCGCGGGCTTTTTGGCGCCTATCTTCTCGACAACTTCGTCAGCGGACACGCCGCCATTCGGAATTTCCTCGCTTTGATATTGATCGAGGAACTGCGGCATTTTCGCCTTGACGATATTCGTGTCCTTCTTCTCCGGTCCCGAAAGTTTCGATCTTGCGAAGGTTACAGGGCTCTTGGCGTCCCCCAGCAGGAGATAGTTGGCGCCGGAGCTTTCGACGCCGATTCCGTGGCCCGAGAAGAAGAACAGGACGAAATCGCCTTCCTTGACCGTGTTCAGGAACGCGTCGAACTTCTTGTTGAAATCGGCCTTGGAGCGAACATCGGTCAAAACGGTGATGTTTTTCGGGTCGAAGCCGACCTGTTCCAGATCATGGCCGAGGTCCTTGGCGTCGGAATTGGACCTGGTGAGGCTCTGGATCTCGCTGTCGCCGTAGCGCTCGACGCCGACAATGAAGGCGCGGCGGGTCGGCTCGTCGGCAAATGCGCGCGAGCCGACGAGCAAGAGCGCGGCGACACTCAAGAACAGACACAAAACCTTGTTCATGACGCACCCCAGACCGCAGCGCCCGGGTTCAATTTCTTAGCTCGGCAAAAACGACAAATAGCCTTGAAATATCCCGTTAATTTTAAACTTACCGCGCGGCTGTCTCAGGTCAATTGAATTCACCGTGATTCCCGTCGCGTTTTTCCGCGTGCAACGCCCGAAAAAATTCCATGAAATCCGGATATTACGGCAGGTCGCGAACCACACGGAAGCCCAGGAAGGGCAGGCGGCTCGACGCGAGATCGGATTTGCGCGCGGCGCTGCGCAGAAAAAGCGGATCATCCATCCAGCTGCCGCCACGATAGGCGCGCGAAAGGCAGTCGCCGCGGGTCTGCGCTGACCCATCCGCCGGCAGATTGCGCAGATCGGCGTTCCAGCAATCCTGCGTCCATTGCGCGACATTGCCGACGGCGTCGTAAAGGCCGAAGGCGTTCGGGCCGAAACGGCCGACCGGCAGGGTTTTCCTCGGCGCCTGGGCTTTCGGCCCTCCGCCGTAGGAAAGCCGCCAATCGTAATTGGCGCGGTCGGGATCGCTCGCCGCGCCAAACCAAAAGATCTGATCGGCGCAGGCGGCGGAGCGACAGCCGCGCGCGGCATATTCCCATTCCGCTTCGCTCGGCAGGCGGTAGGTCTTTCCGGTCTTTTGCGAGAGCCATTTCGCATAGGCGGTGGCGTCCGACCAGGACACGAAGATCACGGGCCGGTCGCCCTGTCCCCATCCCATATCGGTCGGCAAATATTGGCCGCAGCCGCCTTCCGCGACGCAGGCCAGCCATTCCGAGAAGGTCACGACGTCCCGCCCTATCGCGAAGGGGCGGGCGAAGGCGACGCGGCGTCTCGGCTCCTCGCTGGAATCATGCCCCGATTCATCTTTCGGCGAGCCGATGGAGGCGGTCCCGGCCGGCACGGCCACCATGACCGGGCAGGTCGGGCAATCCCGGAACAATTGGCCGCCGTCGCCAATGTCCGCGAGGCTCGGCGGGGCGTCCGCGATGACGGCGGCTCGCGCACCTGGCGAAGGCTCGGCCGGCGCCTTCGTTGGGGCGGATGGTTGCGCCTGCGGCGGCGTCGATGGGGAGGCGGACGGCGGCGTCGGGGCGGCCGGCGGCGGCGTTGGGGCGGCTGGCGGCGGCGTTGGGGCAGCTGGCGGCGCCTGCGGCGGCTCGG
>NZ_JAYSBG010000307.1:0-4199 GCF_041915505.1 Rhodoblastus sp.
TCGCCTCGTCCAGCCCCGCGATCCGACTCAAATCATCGGCCGCGCCGCCGGGCGGCGCCAGCAGGCCGAACGGCCGTTCGCCCGGATAAAGCGAGTCATGGGCGCCGCGCGGCGCGGCTTGCGGCAAGCCCGCGCTCAAGGCCAGAGCGGCGCCATCGTCAAGCGCAGGCTCTTCGAAAGCCGCCGGGCTCGCCCCGGCGCGCGCCAACCGCTCGCGAGAAAATTCCGTCTCGACGCCGTGAGCCAGCAGGCGCGCCTGCGCCGTCCAATAGGCGACGACGGCGCCGCCGCGCCCAAGCCGCTCGGCGATTTCACGCTCGCGCCGCGCGTCGGCCTGCGCCAAATCAGTCAGGCCGGACAGGCCGAGGCCGCGCAAGGCGCGCGCGGCGGCGGGATCGAGCCCGTGAATCAAGTCCAGATCGTTTCGGTCATCGGCGGCCAGTTCCGGTGGCGGTTCGACGGCGGCCGAAACCCGAGCGGAAGCCCGATCCGCCGGCGCGGCGGCCGGCGCCAGGTTGGAAAGGCCGCGCCCGCCGGCATCCTCTCGCCAGGACCGCGGCGCCGCGATCGTGGCGAGGGCGTCGCCCGCCGCATCGAAGGCGGCGGCGGCCAAGGGCGCTACCGCCGAAAAAGCCTCGGCTTGCCCCGCCAGATCTTTCGCCGCCGCAAGCCATTCGGGCGGCGGCCCCGCCGCATCGACGGCCCTTGCGGACGGGCGGAGCAGATGCGCCAGCGCCCCGCCGAACCATCCGCCCAGCGCATAAGCGCCAAACACAAGCAGGCCGGCTTCGAGCCAGAAGCCATATTGTCCCGGCGCGAGCTCCAGCGCCGCCGCCGCGAGGCCGCAGCCGTAAAGCACGGCCAGAACGAAGCCCGCGCCGCGCCCGAACAGATCGCCGCCACGCCATGCCGCGATCAGGCCGAAGGCCAGCCCGAGCGCCAGCGCGGCGGCGATCCAGGGGGCGAGGCTTTGCGCGAGGAAGATCATCGGCCTGTCCTCACTTGACGCGGATTTCGATCCGGCGATTTCTCGCCCGATGTTCGTCGCTGTCGTTCGGCGCCACCGGCGCGGTCTCGCCGAAGCCCTCGGTCCGGAGGCGCTGGGGCGGGACGCCGGCCGCGAGCAGAAAGGCCGCGACCGCTTCGGCGCGCCGCCAGGACCAGTCGAAATTATTCGCTATGCTGCCGGCGTCGTCGGAATGGCCGGCTATTTCCAACGCGGCCTGCGGGCAGGCGACCGCCGCCGCCGCGATATCCGTCAGAACGGCGGCGGCGCCGGCGGGCAGCGCGTCGCTGGCGTAATCGAACTGAATCGTCGCGGCGCGCGCCCGCTCCGCGAGGCGTGGCTTGCAATCCTCGGCGGCGGGCGGCGACGGGGGCGTCTCGGCGCGCGGTTCGGGGGGAACGGGAGGCGCGGCGACGTCGCGCTCGGCTCCGGTGACGGCCGCCTGAACCGAAAAACCCTCCGGCATGGCCGCGATCAGCGCCGTTTTCACGGTTTCGGCGGTCGCCGCGCGCACGGCGTCGCCGCGCAAAGCGGCGCTGGAATCGCGCAGGGTGAAATGGCCGACGCGCAGGCGCGCGAGCTGCTCCAGCCCGCCGAGCGCCGCCGCTAGAAATCCCTTCGGCGCGCCCGGCGCCGGCTGCATCGAATCCCGCACCGCCAGACTGGGGAAACGCTTGGCGGCGGCGGCCCGAATCTGCGCGCAAATCGCGTCGTCTCCGCACGATCCGGTCAAGACGAGCGCGCGCTCGTCCTTGTCTGCCTCCAACAGATAGGGCGCGCTTTCGCCGGCGCTCACCGCCCGCGTGTCGAGCGTCGCCCCCGGCGGCGCATCGAGCGCGCCGGACAGGGAGGCGGCGTCCCGGCCACGCCGCGCCACGCCGGAGAGGCGCGCGGCATGATCGCTCAGCACCACCTTGCCGCTCTGCAACTGCGCCAGCGCGCGCAAGGCGAAGGCGGCCTCGGCGCCGAAATGCGTCGGCGCCCCAGCTCCACCGCGCAAATTGTCGACCACCGCCGCATCCGGAAACAATTGGCGCGCTGACGCCAGCAGCGCGACATGATCCGCCTCGGCGCCGACCGCGCCCGACAGGCGCAGGGTTCGGCCGTCATGCTCCGCCGCGAAGGCCGGCGCCGGCGCGGACGGGGCGATCTCGACCGCGATCGGGCCGCCCGCCTCGGCTATGGCGCGCAGCGCCTCGCCGTCGGCCTCGGTCGCGGCCTGGCCCGAGAGCCGCCAACGCCCGTCCTGCGCCTGCGCCTCGCCGCTGCGCAGGCGGCCGAGCAGTCGAACCGCCCCGGCCGCCCGCTCGACGAAGCCGGGCGGCGCGCCGGAGGCATAGACCATGTCATCGACGATGCGCGCGCCCGCGAAGGCCTGTCGCGCGGCATTGAGGACAGCGGCGCGACCGGCGGGAGACGGCGCGCCGCCGGAAAGGGTGAGAACCGCGCCATCCCAGACCGCACGCCAGGGAAAGGGCGCCAGCGGCGGCGGCGCGCCCAGCGCATCCTCGACGCGCCGCACGCCGGGCAGAGCGGCGATCGCCTCGCGCGCGTCGGCGCGCGCGCTTTCGTCGAAGGCCCGTCCGTCGAGGCGAATGTCGCGGCCGCTGGCCTGCGCCGAGGCGGTTTCGCCCAGCCGCTCGCGCAGAACAGCGCCGGCGCGCGCGGCCAGGCCCGCCTCAAAGGCGGGCGTTTCGAAATGGATCAGCGCCAGCCAGAGCGCGCAAGCCGACGCCAGCCCAATCCATCCCATGCCGGGCCGACCCATCGCCGTCTCCGCCTCCTGCTCCGTCCCGGCCAAATTAGCCGCGCCGCGCCCGGCGCGCCATCTCCTTCGCGCCGCCGGGGAAAAGCCCGCGCAAAGCCTCGAAGCGCTTGCCAATCGCGTCATGGTCGGGCATATGTCTGCGCCACGCGCTTCGCTGCAGTCGCAAGGCTGCCGCGCGCCGCGCCGGCGGGAGACGTGGCCGAGAGGCTGAAGGCGGCGGTTTGCTAAACCGTTATAGGGTTGTAAAGCCCTATCGAGGGTTCGAATCCCTCCGTCTCCGCCATTGTTCGCCTTCTCATCGGCGCAAGAAGTTTAGAATCCGCGCGGCGAACTTTTTTCCGTCGCGCGCGAGGATGTCAACGCCGGGATGTCGATGCGGCGCTTTTCGCGAAGCCTTTTCTGTTCGAACGGCGCCGGGCGCTCGCCTCACTCCAGTCTCGAATCTTTTTTTCGCATGGCGACGGCCGTCCTGCTTGCGGGCGCTTTCCTGACCGCTTCCGCTCTGTGCGCGACGCCCGAACCGCCGCGCCGGCCGGCCAAATCGGTCAAGCCTCCCGCCAATGACGCCGCCCCGCCGCCGCAGAAGCCGGCGCCGGACAATGCGGCGCCTCAGACGCCCGCGCCCGCGCAGGCCGCCCCACCGGCGCGCGCGCCGATCGATGTCGATCCGACCAAATTGCAGCCCTATAATCTCCCGCCTGCCTCGCGGCAGCGCATGAGGCTTTGCGGCGAGCGTTGGCGCGACCTGAAAATGGCCGGCAAGAGCGTCGGGCTGACCTGGCGCTCCTTCGCCGAAAAATGCCTGCCGGGGCAGGACTGAGACCGCCCCGCCCGACGCGCTTCGGATGAAGTCGCCAGGCGGGACGCGTCGTCAGGCTTTCAGCTCTCGCCGGGCGTCGCCGCCGGCGCCTCCGCGACGATTTCGGGGGCGGCGCTGGGCGCTTCCGCCGGCGCGGGCGCCGCATTGACCTCGGCCTTCGGCTTACGCGGCGCGCGCTTCGCCTTCGGCTTCTCGATCGCCACGGGCGGCGGAGCGGCCACCGTTTCCGTCTCGACCTTCTTGGTCACGCGACGCGACGCCGCAGCGCTGCGCGCGGTCGGCTTTGCCGTCGATTTTGCGGCGGCTTTTTTCGCCGCGCGCGGCTTGGGAGCCGCCTCCGGCGCCTCTGGCGCGGGAGCCGCTTTCTTCGCGGCGGCGCGCCCCTTGGCGGCGCCGGCCTTGACCCGGGCGTTTTGCGTCGCAGCGGATTTGGCCGTGGTCTTTTTCGCGGATGCGGCCTTGCCAGTCGCCGCCTTCGCTCTGGTCGTCTTTGGCGCGGCCGCTTTGGCGGCGGGCTTCTTCGCCGCGGTCTTTTCTACCGACTTCTTGGCTACCGCCTTCTTGGCCGTCGCCTTCTTGTCAGCCGTCTTCTTCGCGACCGCCTT
>NZ_JAYSBG010000308.1:0-4194 GCF_041915505.1 Rhodoblastus sp.
CGATTGCTCGCGCCTCCGGTCAACGGCGAGGACCAGACCAAGGACATCGATTTCAGCGCCTCGGGAATCCGGACGCGCTGGAACGCCGGCCTCGCCGACGCCCGGCAAGTCCTGGCCGAACGGCCATCGGAGCGCGATCACGATCCGCTTGAGGGTTTCATCCTTCACGAACATTTGTCAGATTCGCCAACCCGGACAAGCTGAAGGCGTCGGCGGGCCCAGAGCCCCAACAATCATTGCGTCACATCGGCGCGGAGCGCTGGAAATTTCGTGAGATTCGGCGCAATCTGGACCACGGCCTTACTGACTTGGCCAATGTGTTCGCAACCCAGGTTATGCAGCGGGCCTATCGTCTCGCACAAATGCCAACTTTCTAGCGTAAGCCGCGTATATTCGTGGAGTGGGCCCGGGGCCTGTCCTGCCGACATCCCCCGTTTTCGCTCCGCCAAAAGCAAGGAATTGTGATCGGGGGGCGCGATTTGGCTTCAGACGCTTCCGGCCTGCTGTCGTTCTTTCATTTTGTTCGCAAGGCGAGCCTGAAAATCGCCGAACCGCTGTCCGAAGCGGATGCGACGGTGCAGTCCATGCCCGACGCTAGCCCCACCAAATGGCATCTGGCGCATACCAGTTGGTTTTTCGAGACGCTGGCTCTCAAGCCTCATCTCCAGCTTTATCGCGAATTCGACAGCCGTTTCGGCGAACTGTTCAATTCCTATTACGAAACCTTCGGTTCGCGGGTGGCGCGTCCGCGTCGCGGCCTGATCACGCGGCCTGACGTCAGCGAAATCCTGGCCTATCGCGACCATGTCGACGCCGCGATCGAGGATCTGGCGCGTTCCAAGCCGTCCCCAGATGTCCTGGCGATCATCGAATTGGGCTGCCATCACGAACAGCAGCACCAGGAATTGATGTTCACCGACATCCTTCATCTCCTTGCGCAAAACCCGCTTCGCCCAACCTATCGCGCCGCCGATCCCCCGGTCTCGTCGGCCGCGCCGGGAAAATGCGCGTTCGCCGCCTTTGCGGGAGGGGAAATCTCCATCGGCGCAGAAGAGGAGGGTTTCGCCTTTGATTGCGAGCGCCCGAGGCATCGCGTTCTCCTGGAGCCGCACCAATTGGCGAACAGGCTCGTCACCAATGCGGAATGGATCGAATTCATCGCCGATGGCGGCTATTCGAAACCCTTGCTTTGGTTGTCGGACGGCTGGGCGAAACGCCTGGCGGACGATTGGCGCGCCCCCCTCTACTGGGAAGACCGCGACGGCGAATATTGGACGATGACGCTGGCCGGGCCGCAGCCGGTGGACCCCGGCGCGCCGGTTTGCCATGTCAGTTTTTTTGAGGCGGAGGCCTTCGCCCGCTGGGCCGGCCGCCGCCTGCCCACGGAAGGGGAGTGGGAACATGCGGCGATGACCGCGCCGCGCAAGGGAAATTTCGCGGAATCAGGCCTCTGGCGCCCGGCGCCGGCGCGGCACAGGGCTGACGCGCTGGGGCAGATGTTCGGCGATGTCTGGGAATGGACGTCCAGCGCCTTTTCGCCTTATCCGCATTTCCGTCGGAACGAAGGCGCCGCCGGCGAATATAATGGCAAGTTCATGTGCGGACAATTTGTGCTGCGCGGCGGGTCCTGCGTTACGCCCTCGAGCCACATCCGGCCAAGCTACCGCAATTTTTTCCCTCCCGACGCGCGCTGGCAGTTTTCCGGCCTGCGGCTAGCAAAGGATCGTGAGGATGACTGACGCGCCGATCGACTCTCGCCCCGTCGAGCTTCGCTCAAGCGAGGCTTTCCTCGCCGACGTGCTCGAAGGCTTGCGCCGCCCGCAAAAATCCATTCCCTGCTGCTGGCTCTATGATGAGCGGGGTTCCGAATTATTCGAGGCGATCACGGCCCTGGACGACTATTATCTCACCCGCGCGGAACTGGAGATCCTTGCGCGACATCGATTGGAGATTGCGGAGTTCTGCGGTCGAAACAGCGTGTTGCTGGATTATGGCGCGGGCGCCGGGCGCAAGGCGGAATATCTGATCAGCGTCATGGATCGGCGTGCGGTTTACGCGCCAATCGACATTGCCGGAGAAATGCTGGCGGCGACCACCGCGCGGATCGGGATGCTTTTTCCTGGACTGACCGTCATGCCGGTCTCGGCCAATTTCGCCGAGGATTTCGACCTGCCCGAAGACCTGCCGGACGCGCCCCGGGCCGGCTTTTTTCCCGGCTCGACGCTTGGCAATTTCGACCGTCGCGACGCCGTCGCCTTTCTGTCGCGTCTCCGCCAGCACCTGGACGGGCAGGGACGCGCGATCGTCGGCGTCGATCTGAAGAAAGACAAGGCGAGACTGCTGCGCGCCTACGACGACAGGGAAGGCGTCACCGCGGCCTTCAATCTCAATCTGCTCGAGCGGATCAATCGCGAACTCGGCGCGAATTTCGCAGTCGAGAACTTCTTCCACGAAGCGCGATGGAGCGAACAGGATGCAGCGGTGGAAATGCATCTCGTCAGCCGCGACCGACAAAGCGTCTTGCTGGACGATCACGCGTTCGACTTCCTTCCGGGCGAATCCATTCACACCGAAAGCTCAAGGAAATACGATCATGTCGGCTTTCAGGATCTGGCGATGGAAAGCGGCTGGCGCATCGCGCATGTCTGGCAGGACGCAAACGGCTGGTTCGCGGTTTTTGGCCTTCAATCGGACGGACTCGACGCCAGCGACGACCGCGTTTGAAGGAAGCGGCGCGCGGGGCGATCATTCCCGGTTTCCCATTATGCTTGTGGTGGTCGCACCATTTCTGGTCTTCGCCTCATCCAATTCGATCCGCGCGCAGGCGAGCGCGCAAAACGCATCTGCGCCTGCCCTCGAACTGGTGACGCTCGGTTCAGGAGGGCCCGGGGCCTTGGGTCGCGCCGGGTCGAGCCATCTGATCCTGATCCACGGCGAACCGCGGATTCTCGTCGACGCCGGCCCGGGATCCTTTGTCCGATTGGGCGAAAGCAAATTGTCGCTGGACAAGATCGATATCGTGCTCTTGACCCATCTCAATGCGGATCATGTGAGCGAACTGCCGGGCATCATCAAGGCGCGCGCGGTCGCTTTGCACCGGCCGATCCGCTTCCGCGTTTTCGGTCCCGAAGGCTCAGGAAAACAGGGCCAGATCACCTATTTTCCGTCGACGCGCCGCTTCATGGATTTGATGTTCGGCCCCGAAGGCGCTTTCGCCTATCTGCCGGATTTTGCCGGGCGGATTACATTCGAAACCGTCGACCTCCCGGCGCGGACCGGCGCGCAGGACAAGCCGCAAGTGATTTTCGACGAACAGGGACTGACGATCCGCGCGATCTCCGGGCACCATGGCGACGCGCCGGCGGTGGCCTATCGGATCGACTATGGCGGGAAGCAGATCGTGTTCAGCGGCGACATGGATGAGAAGGGTCTCGACAATCTGCGCAAAATAGCCAGCGGCGCTTCGCTCCTCGTCTTCAACAGCGCGGTGCTCGATCCGCCTAAAGCGCCGCCGATTCTTTATTCGTTCCATTCGCCGCCCGGCGCCATAGGACGCGTCGCCGCGGAGGCCAAGGTTTCAGCGGTTTTGTTGGCGCATCTGTCTCCGGCGACCGAGCAAAATCGGCAGGAAGTGGAAGATTCAATCCACGCATCCTATTCGGGGCCTGTGCGCTTCGCCGAAGACAAGCTTGTCACGCGGCCATGACCGTTCCGGACAGCATCTGACGTCGCCCCACGTCTCGTCCAAGCTCTGAGCTTGCATTGATGGTTGGTCTTCGCCGTTTGGGAGCGGTGAATGTTGCGGGCCGGCGCGAAGCCATCGGCCTTGCGTAGCGCCGACCTCCGCCCCGCGACCGTGTTCCGGAGACGCGAACCGCGCATAACCTTGGGCGCTTCACTGCCGAGGGGTCGTTGGCAAAGTCGCGCTCTCTGCGCTCGACGTCTTCGCGGCCCTCAAACTCGCGTTGCGGGCCGCGAGAGCGTTCGAATCCGCAGGATCGTCTGTCGGATAGAGTTCGCTTAGCGGACGCGAAACGCCGTCAGGTCCGACGATACGCACATGGAAACGCCTGAGCCGCCGCGGATGCGGCACGCCGCAACTGTGGGCGAGCACCTCCACGTCATGCCGCATGTTGCGGCAATAATTCGCCACGCGGACCGCCTTGTCTGTGGGGTCGAGTCCTTTCTGCAATC
>NZ_JAYSBG010000309.1:0-4194 GCF_041915505.1 Rhodoblastus sp.
CGTCTGCGAGCGGCTGGCAGACCGTGACCCTGGCGACGCCCGTCCCGATCGCCGCTAACACCACCTATGTCGCGTCCTATCACACGAGCGGCGAATATGTGGCGACCAACAATTATTTCACCGCCGATGTGACCAGCGGCTCGCTGACGGCACCCTCGACGACCAACGCCGGCGGGAACGGGGTCTACGCCTATGGCGGCACCAACAGCGCCGGCCTTTTCCCGACCAACACATATAATGCGGCGAACTACTGGGCCGACGTCGTGTTCCAACCGCAACTCGCCGCTTAGGAGATCAGTACGGACAGAAGGCGATGGCGTCTCGCCGTTGGGCCCGCGGCAGCGCGTTCAGGCGGGAGAGCAGCGCTCGTGGGCGGGGCGGGCGGCGGCCAGCCGCCATTCGAGAAAGCTCCGGTCGATCGCTGCCGCGAGCTTGCCCAGCGGACGCGTCATGTCGACGATCTGGGAGAGCCGCGCGAAAATCATCCTTTTGTCCGCGCTCCTTCGGCGGCGTGACGAATTTCTCAACCGCTCTGTCTGAAGTCGTGAATCACGCGGCGCCTCGCCGATCAATTCGCACGATCGGACTCCTCCAGGCTGCGCGCTAGAGCAGGCGGCGGCCCCCTGCGCCAATTCGGTCCTCGACATGGCGGGAGACCGAGGCATCAGGTTTGATATTGCGCGGACAGGAGCATGTCATAGGCGGCGATCATGTCGTCGTAGCGCAGGGATTCTGCCAGCAGCTTCGCCTTGTCCCTCCACGACTTGTAGGCGGCCGGATCGTCGAGCGTGTCGCGGATCGCCTTGGCGAGCGCCACATCGTCCGCCGGATCGACCAGCATGCCGCATTGCAGGCCGTCGGCGAGCGTTACGGCCTCGACCTGTTCGGGAACATTCGACACGACCAGCGGCAGGTGCAGCTTGGCCGCCTCCACCAGCGCCAGGCTATGGCCCTCGAACAGGCTCGGCTGGGCGAAAACGCCGGCATTGGCCAGCAAGGCCAGCGTTTCCTCGCGCGGCTTGCGGCCGAGGAACTGCACCCGGTCCTCGACGCCCAGCTCCGCCGCGAGCGCCTTGAGCGCCTGTTCGTCCTCGCCCCCTCCGATGATGAGAATCTGGACATCCGGGAGATGTCGCGCCGCGCGCAGCAGCGCGGGATAATTTTTTTGCCGGGAGAGACGGCCGGTTGCGACCACGGTGCGCGGCGGCGCGGCGGAATCGTCGCGCTTGGCGACCAGTTCCGCCAGCGCGTCTTCGATGCGCGGCGGCAAGGCGTTGCGGATCGTCGCGCATTTCGCGCGGTAGCCGGCGGGCTTGTCCTGCAGCGAATGCCTCACGGCGTCGGAGACGGAGACGATCCTGAAGACATTGCGCCAGCCGCCCAGCCAGCTGTCGAGCGCGTTGAACAGTTTATTATGGGTCTGGACGGCCGAATGATGCGTGATGATCACGCGCGCGCGGGGCGCTGCGACGGCCGCGCCGAAAATCGCCGCGAGATTGGCGGCGGGCAGGGCGCTGATGACGGCGTCGGGCGAGAATTCCCGGATCTGCCGGAGCAGGGTCAGGGGCAGGCGCACAAGATCGAAGACGGATTTCGGCTTGTTTGGGACGACGCAGCCCCAATCGGTCTCGCCCGCAACCGGAGCCTTGCCGGCGGGATAGAGCGCCAGCAGTTTGATCTGCGCGTTTTTCGCGACGAGGCCATGGCCGATATCCGCGATGATTTCCTGCGCCCCGCCCGCCGGATAATGCGAGACGAACATCATCACCTTGCGCGGTTTCGCGGTGGCTCCCCGCGCGCCCTCGGGGCGAGGCGAGACTTGCGGACCCGGCCGGCTTTCTTCGCGCACGTCAAGCAATTCCGTCACCAGCGCCTCCAGCAATCAATCCATCGGGCGTAAGCGGCGTGTCGGCGCGGGCCGACACGCCGGACGCTCATTCGTAAACCGTCGAGAGTTTGTGGACGTCGAGCCGTCCGGACCCCTGACGGACCTCGACGCCGAGGCCGAGGCCGTTGAAATATTCGGTCCCCGTCAGCACGCCGGCTGCGACGAGCTGGTCGAGGATCGCCTTGGTGTCGATCTCGGCGGATAGGAGATCGGCGCCATTGGCCGGAACAACGAGGATGTCCTGCCCGTTGGCGGCGTGCTTGTCGACGCTGACATTCCATTGCACGCCAGAGGCCGTGATCTTGCCGACCTGCGACACCTGCCGCGCATAGCCGTGCGAATAGCTCGGCGTATGCAGGAAGATTTCGAGTTCGAACAATTTATGGTCGAATTTGCCGGGGTCGCGCGTCAGGAAGAAGTCCTGGATGACGTCGAAACCGTCCAGGTCGCCGGAAATGCCCAGGTCGAATTTCTGCTTCAGCGTCTTGATGTCGCTGACGGGCTTGGGCGGGATCGGCTGCGGCACGATGGTGTCGTAATAGTTGCCGAAATTGACGGCCAGGAAATTATAGACGCCTCGCGACGGCGGCGGCCGGTTCGGCCAGGACCAGGCGATGGTCTGTCCATCGGGATAGGTCCCCCTGTTGAAGGCCAGGCACTGCCAATAGTCCCGGCCTTCCAGCAATTCGCCCTTGTTCCAGGACGCGAGATAGGACAGGTAGCGACCCTTCGCAAAGGGTTGTTTTTCGCGGATGAAATCCTTCGATCCGACGCAATTGTCCAAAGCCTGCGCGCTCGCGCCTGTCGTCGCAAGGATCGGCGCCGTGGCGCAAAGGAAAAGCAGGAGCCATCCTGCGGCGTCACGTTTTCGCATCGTCGTCGTTACTTTCGTTGGAAAAACCGCATTCGGATTTTTCCGCATTCCCGTGTCAAAATTTCGTTTTTCGCGGGGCGCCGATCTCAGGGCAGCGCCCGCGATGGACCCTCGCGCGCGAAGGCGGGCCGGGCGGCAGGCGGCTTCAGGCTGGCGGTCGTCGATTCCAATTGCGCGCTGATGCGCGCCGCGACGAATTCGGATCCCCGATCAGTCAGATGGTCGGTGTCGAACAGCAGGGGAACGTCGCCGATCCGCGCGGGACAGAGATCGTTCGGGCAGATCGCCTCGCGCAGCGAAATATAGGCGACGCCCTCCCGGCGCGCGAAATCGGCCATGATCTGATCGAGATGCAGGCTTGAGGCCGTGATCGCCGTCGCCGGCTTTTCCTTGCCGCCGGTCTGGAAATCGCGCGCGATCAGGCGCGGTAGCTCCGTGGAATATTCGGGCATGGGGCCGATCAGCGCGATCGGGACATTGCGCGCGCGAAGAGCCTTGATGGTGTCGCTCAGATTGTCGAGCCAATTGGCGTTCCAGCCGGGCGCGGCGCGGTCGCGTCCGAGATTCCAGCGCGCGACCAGCCAGACGCCGGCGATCTTGCGCTGCTCGGGCAATTGGCGGAAGGCGAGATCGAGCAGGGGGGCGCAATAGGCCGGAGGATTGGGTTGGAAGACGACCACCGGCGGGCAGCCGACGCCGGAAATCTGCAGGATATTGGCGTCGGCGAAGGTCTTGCGCAGGCCATGGGACAAGGCGGCGGCATGGCTGTCGCCGACCACGATGATATTCGGTTTGCCAGGCTCGTCGGGCAGGCAGCTTTTCGGATCGAAGGCCGAGAAATCGAAATCGCGCGTCAGGAAACAGGAGCCGACGCGGAATTGCGGTACCTGATCGTAATCGAGATAGCGCGCCACGGCGAGGACTTCGGGCGAATAGCGGCCGGGCAGGCCGCCGGTCGCGGTCATCACCACGCCGCCCACGCAAATGGCGGCGGCGGCGGCGAAGGCGCCCCGGACCAGAGCGGGCGTGGCCAAACGCGCGCGGTCGCGGGTGGGCTGTTCGACGAACCGCCATGACAGCGCCGCCGCAACAAAGGACAACGCGATCACGCCGCCGCGCGCGACGATCTTGGACTCCGATCCGGGAATGAACGGCGCGATTTTCTGAAAGACCAGAATGGGCCAGTGCCAGAGGTAAAGCGAATAGGAGATCTTGCCGACGAAACGCATCGGCGCGAACGAGAGCAGCCGAGAGACCGGCGTGGCGGCGACGCTGCCGGCATAGATCACCGCCCCCGCGCCGAGGCAGGGCAGGGCGGCGGCCAGTCCGGGGAAGGCCATGTTGGAATTGAAGAAATAGATCGCATAGCCCATGCACAGCAGGCCGGCGACGGCGATCAGCGAGACCACCGCCGGCGTCGGGCGGAAGCCAT
>NZ_JAYSBG010000310.1:0-4163 GCF_041915505.1 Rhodoblastus sp.
GATCACGTCCTGCGGCTTGGCCGCGCGCACCGCCGGCAGCAAGGCCAGTTCCGCCATTTGCTGCGAGGCTTCGTAATGTTCGGCTTCGAAGCCGAACGATCCGGCCATGCCACAGCAGCCGGCGTCGATCAGTTCGAACTCCAGCCCCGGCGCGAGGCCAAGCGTCTTGCGCAATGATTTCATCACCCCGAACGCCTTCTGGTGGCAATGGCCATGGGCGTAGACCTTGACGCCTTCCGGCGCCTTCAGCGGCAGTTTCAATCCGCGCAGCGCCTCGCGCGAAATGAATTCCTCGAACAGATAGAGATTTTTGCCGAGCTTGCCGATCTCCTCGCCGAGGCCAAGGCTGTAGAATTCGTCGCGCATCGACAGCAGGCAGGAGGGCTCCAGCCCGATGATCGGCGCGCCGGCCTCGATCGCCGGCCGCAAGGCCGCCAGCACGCGGGTCGCCTCGGCGCGCGCCTTGGTCACCATGCCCATGGAGAGATAGGTGCGGCCGCAGCACAAGGAGCGGTTCGGCTCCGGGTCGTCCGCCGCCGGCTGGGCGATATGAACCTGATAGCCGCCCGCCGTCAGCACGGCGATGGCGGCCTCCGCGATCTCCGGATCGAAATGCTGGGCGAAGGTGTCGGCGAACAGCCAGACTTTGCCGCGCTCACCCGAACCAAACGGGCCTTTTGCGGCGAAAGGCCGGGCGGAGGGCGGCGGCAGCGGCCGGCGCGCGGTCAGCCCCAAAAACGTTTCGGCCGCCCAGGCGACCGGCGGCAAGGCGTTGCGCGTCCGCGCCAGCCAGCGCGCCGGCCGCCGCCAGCGTCCGAGCCACGCCGGCAGGCCGCCGAACAGCCGCGTGCGCAGCGAAACGCCGTGCGCCTCGTTGCGCTGGGCGAGATATTCGGTCTTGATCAGCACCATATCGACGGCGCTGGGGCATTCCTTCTTGCAGGCCTTGCAGGAGACGCAGAGGTCCATGGCGGCGGCGAGCCTTTTGTCGCCGAAGGGCTGCTCGCCATAATCGCCATTGAGCGCCGCCTTGAACGAGGCGACCCGCGCCTCGGTGGAATGGGCGGGATCGTGGGTGATGCGGAAAGAGGGGCACATCACGCCGCGACCCTCGGCCTGGCAGGCGCGATTGTGCATGCAGACCGCCACCGCCTTGGCGTAATTGCCGCCGCGCGTCGGAATGCCCGAATAGGCGTCGCCAATGCCATAAGTGTCGTAAGCCGACCAATCGAGATGCGTCTTCATGCCTGTCCCCGCGAATCCTCGCGGGGAAGCAAGTTTTCCGCCATCGACCATTTTTTCGGTTCGCACCACTCGCGAAATGGACATCCCTCGCGCTGACGCGAGGTTCCCCTCACTAGATGACCGCGAACGGCGGCAAGAGGACCTTCGTCTGCCCGATCGCCATTGTCCGCTTCGAACCGAAGCGGGCGCCGCCGATGGACTGGAGTCTGCGGGGAGCGGAAATCTTGGATGGCGCCGGCAATGACTGATAAGCGTCAATTAGAAGATGCTTGCGCGCGTCAGGTTATTTTAACGCGATCGCGCGAACGTGGCTTAATAAAACTTGACGCGGTAAGGCGCTATGAAGCGGGCCGTGGTGAACGATCAGGGCAAAGAACTCTTCGAGTCGATTACAGCCGCTGCAATTGACGGGGCGGCTAGCATAAGCGGATTTAAACGACGGTCGATACGTAGATTTAATAAGGAAGTGTTAGGAAATGTGGAATAATTGGCTAGTACGAAATCCAATTGGACTTTGTTTAGTCGGGCTCTATCTGCCCATTGCCTCGGGTGTAGTGCTTTATTCGTCGCTCTCCGCTGACAAAAAAGTCCTATCGATCGTGGCTTCAATCGCTGCCGCGCCGGCAATGATTCTGGTTGGGATCTTTGGCAATCCCAACCCCTTGATGACCGCGCTAATTGCGCTTGGACCTCTCCAGATACCGATGTTGTTGGCGCTATCCGCGATCATTCTCAATATTATTGGCTATATCATTTATATGATATACCAACTCCTAGCAACAATTAAGATTTATATTGTATTTCCTATTTTACTATTCGTCGTAATTTTCAATATGTTCGTTCGCCACGTTGCCCCCTGAGCTTATCTTCGATTGTCGGCTTTGGCCTCATTATGAGGCTTTGGCTGGACCGATCGGGAAGGTCCCATTCGAGCCGGACGCGGTCATCGCTTCAAGTCGCCAAGCGTTTGATTTTCGCCACTCACCCTTGCGAGCGTCAGCTCGCAAAAGCGGGCCACTATTCCACCCAATCGAACGACCGCGTCACCGCCTTGCCCCAGGAGGCGTAGAGTTTTTCGCGCCGCGCTTCGTCCATCGCTGGCTGCCAGCGCCTTTCCGCAAGCCAGTTCTCTTCGATGTCTTCGGTCGAGCCCCAATAGCCCACGGCGAGGCCGGCGGCATAAGCCGCGCCGAGCGCGGTCGTCTCGATTGTTCGCGGGCGGACGACCGGGACGCCGAGAATGTCGCTCTGGAACTGCATCAGCAATTCATTGACGACCATGCCGCCGTCGACGCGCATCTCGCGCATCGCCACGCCGGATTCGCGCGTCATGGCGTCGACCACGTCGCGGGTCTGGAAAGCGGTGGCCTCCAGCGCCGCGCGGGCGATATGGCGACGGTCGGCAAAACGGGTCAGCCCGGCGACGATGCCGCGTGCGTTCGACCGCCAATAAGGCGCGTAAAGGCCGGAAAAGGCCGGCACGATATAGACGTCGCCATTGTCGGGCGCGCCGGCTGCGAGCGCCTCGATCTCGCTCGCCGATTTTATGAGTCCGAGATTGTCGCGCAGCCATTGCACCAGAGCGCCGGCGATCGCCACCGAACCTTCGAGCGCATAGACCGGCGCGGCGTCGCCGAGCTTGTAGCCGAGCGTGGTCAGCAGGCCAGCCTGCGAGCGGAACGGTTTTTCGCCCGTGTTCATCAGCAGGAAACAGCCGGTGCCATAGGTGTTTTTGGCCTGCCCCGGACGCAGGCAGGCCTGACCGAACAAAGCCGCCTGCTGGTCGCCAAGCAGGCCAGCAAGCGGAACGCCTTCAAGTGGGGCGCGGCAGGGGCCGAAGACCTCGCTGGACGAGCGAATCGCCGGCAGCGCCGCGCGCGGCAGGCCGAAGGCCGCGAGCAGCGCATCGTCCCAATCGAGCGTAGCGAGATTCATCAATTGCGTGCGCGAGGCGTTGGTGACGTCTGTGACATGCCGGCCGGTCAGGCGCCAGGCGAGCCAGGCGTCGATGGTGCCGAACAGGAGTTCGCCCGATTCGGCGCGCCCCTGCGCGCCCGGCAGGCGGTCGAGCAGCCAGCGCCATTTCAAAGCGGAGAAATAAGTCGCCAGCGGCAGGCCGGTGGCGTCGCGGAAACGATCCTGGCCACCCTCGCGCGCCATTTCCGCGACCAGCGCGTCGGTGCGGGCGTCCATCCAGACGATGGCGTTGTGCAGCGGCCGTCCGGTATCGCGCTCCCAAACCACGGCCGTCTCGCGCTGGTTGGCGATTCCAACGGCGGCGAGGTCCGCTGGGCGCAGGCTGGCGCCAGCCAAAGCCTCATCGATCACCGCGCAGGTCACGGCGAAGATTTCTTCCGCGTCATGTTCGACCCAGCCGGGCTGCGGATAAATCTGGCGATGCTCGCGCTGCGCGCAAGCGACGACGGCGCCGGCGCGGTCGAAGACGATGAAGCGCGTGCTTGTCGTGCCCTGATCGATCGCGCCGACATAATGCGTCATCACTCGCCCCCCGAACGCGTCGCCAGCCATTCGTCCAGCGCGCCTGCCATGGCGGGCGGCGCCCGCAGGCCAAGCTTGGAGCGCCGCCACAAAATGTCCTCCGCCGTGCGCGCCCATTCGCGGGTGACGAGATGTTCGACCTCCGCCTCACTCAGGCCGAGGCCGAAATCACGGCCGAGGTCTTCGCGCTTTTTCGCGGCGCCGAGGATCGTCCCGGCCACAGTCCCATAGGCGCCGGCGAGTCGCGACGCCTCGCGCGCCGTGAGGAAGGGATAGGTCGCCGCAAGGTCGCGCGCGAAAGCGGCGAGATCGCCGCGCGGCAGGTCGCCGCCGGGCAGGCGAGCGGCGGCGGTCCAGCGTTTTCCGCGCGCGCCGAGACTCAGCGCCGCGCGATCCGCGACCTGTTCGGCGACATGACG
>NZ_JAYSBG010000311.1:0-4160 GCF_041915505.1 Rhodoblastus sp.
GCCCGCGCGAGATCGTCAATGGCGACCGGCGACGGCCCCAACAGGCGCTCTACCTGTTCGCGCGGCTCGACGGATGGTTCCGGCACGGCCGTTTCCGACGGTGGCCAGGCGTTCGACCCGTCATCCTCGCGATCGGCAAGCGCTTCGGGCGCGGCCACGACCTCCCGATCCGCCTCGTCCCACAAGGCGCCGTCGAAGGGCGCAGGATCGGGTTCGAACAGCAGATCGTAACGCGCCGCCCCGCGCGCGGCGAGCGGCGCGACCGCATCGATCACATCCTGCGCGCTCGCGCAGAGCAGCGCGCCATCGCGGATCAGGTCGTTGGTCCCTTCCGCGCGCGGATCGAGCGGCGAGCCGGGCACCGCGAAGACCTCGCGGCCCTGCTCCTGCGCGAATTTCGCTGTGATGAGCGAGCCCGAGCGCCGCGCCGCCTCGACCACAACGGTGGCCAGCGCCAGCCCCGAGACGATGCGGTTGCGACGGGGGAAATCGCGCCCGCGCGGCTCGTAGCCGAACGGCATTTCCGCGATCACCGCGCCGCGCTCGGCCATTTGGTCGAACAGAGCCGCGTTTTCCGGCGGATAGGGCTTGTCCAGCCCGCCCGCCAGCACGCCAATGGCGCCGGTCGCCAGCGAAGCGCGATGGGCGCAGGCGTCGATGCCGCGCGCGAGGCCCGAAACCACGCCATAGCCGGCGGCGCCGACGCCGCGCGCCAGCCGTTCCGTCATGGCGAGCCCGGCCGCCGAAGCATTGCGCGACCCGACCAGCGCCACCATCGGCCTTTGCAGCAGAGCGGCGTCGCCGCGCATAGCGATCAGCGGCGGCGGCGCGTCAATGGCGCGCAGGGAGGGCGGGTAATCCGGCTCGCATGACGCGATGAAGCGCGCCGAAAGCTTTTCGGCCTGCTCCCATTCGCGCAGCACGTTGTCGCGGGAGGCGATCACGACCGCGCGGCCCTTGCCCTGGCGGATCAACTCCGGCAAAGCGCGCAAAGCCGCCCCGGCCTCGCCATAGCGCGCGAGCAAAGCGCGAAAGGTGCGCGGCCCGATATTCTCGCAGCGGATGAGTTGCAGCCAGTCGAGCTTCTGCTCATCGGTGAGCCGCGCCGTTCTCATCCCTTCTGGCCGATCTTGCCTTCGGTCCCCGCGCGCAGACGGGCGATGTTTTCCTTGTGCTTTCCCCACAGGATCGCGGCCATGACGGCGAGCAGGAGGGCGTGGGCCGGCAGGCCCATCAGCCACAAGATGACAGGCGAAAGCGCGCTGGCGACCAAAGCGGACAATGAGGAATATTTCGACAGATAGGCCGTCGCCAGCCAGATCGCCATGAAGGCGAGCCCCGCCGGCCAGGCGAAGCCGAACAGGCAGCCGAGAAAGGTGGCGACGCCCTTGCCGCCCTTGAACTTCAGCCAGACCGGGAAAATATGGCCGATAAAGGCGCCGAAACCGGCCAGAGCGCCGGCTTCGGGCGAGAGCGCGGACAGCAGCAGCACCGCCGCCGTCGCCTTCAGCGCGTCAAGCAACAGGGTCGCGGCGGCAATGTCCTTGCGGCCGGTGCGCAGCACATTGGTCGCGCCAATATTGCCGGAGCCGATCGAGCGGACGTCGCCCAGACCGGCCGCCTTGGTCAGCAGCAGGCCGAAGGGGATCGAGCCGAACAGATAGCCGATGGCGAGCGCGGCCAGCGCTATGGGCAGAGACGGTAGATCCATCATGCGCGCTCCATCGCTGCGACGCCGTGGACGATCTGACCGCCGACCATGGTCGCCTTGACCACGCCCTGCAGCCGGGCCTCATCGAAGGGCGTGTTCTTGCAGCGCGATTTCAGGTCTTCCTTGTCGAGCACATAGGGCTCGTCGGGGTCGAAGCGGATCAGGTCCGCCGGCGCGCCGCGCTTCAACCGGCCCTGCTCCAGCCGCAGAATATCGGCGGGCCGGGTCGTCATGGCGCGCAACAGGTTGGCGAGCGGGATATGGCCGGAATGGACCAGCCGCAGGCCGGCCGAAAGCAGGGTTTCGAGGCCCACGGCGCCGAAATCGGCCTCGCCGAACGGCAGGCGCTTGGTTTCGACGTCCTGCGGATTGTGATCGGAGAAGATCACGTCGATCAACCCGCTGGCGACCGCCTCGACCAAAGCCAGCCGCTCCTCCTCGCGCCGCAGCGGCGGCTTGAGCTTCAGAAAGGTGCGATAGGAGCCGATATCATTCTCGTTCAGCGTCAGATGATTGATGGTGACGCCGCAGGAGACCGGCAGGCCCTCGGCCTTGGCCTTGGCGATCACATCGAGCGCGAGCGTGGTGGAAATGGGCGCGGCGCAATAGCGCGCGCCGGTCATGCGGACGAGGCGGATGTCGCGGTCGAGCGCGATGGCTTCCGCCTCGCGCGGCACGCCGGAAAGGCCAAGGCGCGTGGCGAGTTCGCCGGAATTCATCACGCCCGAACCGGCAAGATCGCGGTCCTCGGGGAAATGCAGGAGTAGCGCGTCGAAATCGCGCGCATAGGTCATGGCGCGGCGCAGGGTCTGGCTATTGCGGATCGAGCGCGAGCCGTCGGTGAAGGCGACCGCGCCAGCTTCGCGCAGCAGGCCGAATTCGGAAATTTCTTGCCCTTCCAGCGCTTTGGAAATGGCGGCCGCCGGCAGGACGCGGACCCGCCCGTGGTCGCGCGCGCGGCGCTTGAGGAAATCCACCACGGCGGGATCGTCCACCGGCGGATTGGTCTCGGGGCTCGCGACCAGCGTCGTGACGCCGCCGACCGCGGCGGCGGCGGTGGCCGTGGCGATGGATTCGCGATGTTCCGCGCCGGGTTCGCCGACGAAGGCGCGCAAGTCGATCAGGCCGGGACAGACCACGTCGCCGCCGCAATCGATGATGGAAATGTCGTGCGACAGGGTCTGCGCCGCGATTTCGGCGCCGAAATCCTTGATCCGGCCATCCTCGACCAGCACGCCGCCGCGCGTCTCGGCTCCGCTTTCGGGGTCGATCAGCCGGGCGTTGACAAAGGCGAGCGGCGGGTGAGGATTGTTCTGAACCATGGCTTTCGATAGCGCGCGGCGCGGGATTGGGCAATCGGGCAAGAATCGGCGCGCGGCTCAATTCACGGGTTTCGCGCTCGTATTACGGCCGCGCGCGCAACCACGCCGGACCGTCATTGCGAGCGAAGCGAAGCAATCCATGCAACCGTTCAACAGGCTGAGAGGTGGATTGCTTCGCTTCGCTCGCAATGACGGCTTCTGTTAGGCCAAGTCCTCGTATAGATCGCGCCATTGTGGGTTCATGGCCTCGATCAAGGCGATTTTCTTTTGGCGAGAGCCGGCCTTGAGTTGTTTTTCACGCCCGATGGCGTCGTCCATCCGGGGATAAGGCTCGTAAAAGACAAGCAAATGGCATTGGTATCGGCCGGTAAAACCTTTGATGAGGTCGTTCCGGTGCTCGTGAACGCGCCGGGCGAGATTTGACGTCACGCCGGTGTAGAGCGTGCCATGGCGCTTGCTCGCCATGATGTAAACGCAAGGCTCCCGCACCAACGATCCTTTCCACGCCTCTCAACCGTCATTGCGAGCGGAGCGAAGCAATCCACCTTTCAACCTGCTGAATCGTCGAATGGATTGCTTCACTCCGCTCGCAATGACGGTGTCCCCATTCACATAAGTCATCACACGCGTCGCCGAATGGTCCAGCCGATGGCAAAGCCGATCAAGGCCAGCAGCGTGAAGGCGCCGAGCTGGAAGAAGACATTGCTCATGGCGCCGGGCAGCTTGCCGCTGCCGCTGGCGTGCGCGAACAGGTCAGAGGCGTAGACGGCCTCGACCACGATCACGGGAAGGATCCACCACGGCCGCCAGCCGCGCCAGCCGATGATCCCGGCGACAATCAGGACGGGATAGGCCAGACCGCTATAAAGGTGAGCAAAAGCGGCCTGCAAGACCAGCCAGAAGGCGCGAACGGCGAGCAGCACGAGATTCTCCGGACCTGATGAACGAAAAAGTTTGCTTTGAAAGCCCGCGCTTCGCTAAGAAGGCCGCTCGACAGACCATCCCGAGACCGTATCCATGCCCGAGGTGATTTTCAACGGACCCGCCGGCCGTCTCGAAGGACGCTTCCACCCGTCCAAACAGCGCGGCGCGCCGATCGCGATCATTCTTCATCCGCATCCGCAATT
>NZ_JAYSBG010000312.1:0-4141 GCF_041915505.1 Rhodoblastus sp.
ACCCCTCAAGGCTCTCAAGTGAAGACGCGTCAGCGCCCGCCGCTAAAGTCCGCGGCGACGCCGTCGATGGCCGCCTTATAGGACCACCCCAGCCCAACCGTCAAGAATGTTTTTGAAGAAAAATGCGAATTTTTGGAAAGCTTGGCTATTTCAATATGTTGCCGATAGCCTCCCAGAACGGCGCTTCGTTCCGGCCACTCGCCCCATTTGGGCCATCATTGCCCTGTCTAAGTCCGAAATCCTTTGAAAACTGCCAAAATCAGAGACAGAACGGCTGAGAAACGCTATCTGTTGCGGCGCGCTTCCTTCGGAGACCGGTTTCAAATTGCGTTCTGCTCCCTTCGGCCTCGGCCGATCGACCCGCGGCGGCAAACGCGGCGCGTTCGTCGCCTCCATCGGCGCCGAACCGCCGATCGACGCGCAGGGCGACCGTCTTGGAACCGACAACCAGCGCCGCGTGTCGCCGCGATGGCTCGCGGGAACCGGGCTGACGGGCGTGATCGGCGCGGGCCTGCTGGGCGGCGCGATCTATGCCGCCTTCGACCGCGAGGCCAATTTCGCCGAAGCGCCCACGCGCGCCATTCTCGCGCGGCACGAACAGGTCGAAGACGCCGGGATCAATCCCAAAAAGGGCGACCGCCTGCTGAAGGCGGTCGATATCGTCGCCGCCAAACAGAGCTTCAAGACGCCGACGGCGATCAAGGTCGGCGACAAGGAAGTGATGAAAACCCGCGCCTTCACGCGCGTTTCCACCACTTTGACCCTGGCCGAAACCGGCCTGGGCGCGGATGTGCCGGATTTCAACCCGCTCAAACTGCTGGCGGATTCCAACAATCCCGCGCCCGACGCGCCCGAGCCGCCCCCCGCGCAGGACGACGCCGAGGTCAGCTTCACATCGAGCGACCTCTATCCCGTGCCGCTCGGCGCGCAGAGCGCCGCGCTTTCGCTCGACGAAGTGCGCGCCCAGGTCGCGGAAACGGTGAAAAACGCCCAGAGCAACGGCTCTCGGGCGCCGCTGCCGCTGCCGCCGCAATTGCTGCTGATGCGCACCAGTCGCGCGGCGCTGGAGCTCGGCGGAGGCGGCCTCGGCTTCGGAACGCCGAATGGCGGCAACGCCAATTCGCCTTTTTCCGCGATCGAAGTCCGCATGGTGCCGGAAAATGTCACCATCGCGCCGCGCGCCGCGACGCCGGAGGGCGAATCGGGACAATCGCCGGTCGCAAGCGACCGTCTGGTGGTGGTGAAGCGCGGCGACAGCCTCGACGACATCCTTACCGGCGCCGGCGTCGACCGGAGCGCCATCGCCAATGTGCGGGCGTCCTTCCGCGGCGCCAATCTGGCCGATCTCCTGTCCGAAGGACGGCGGGTCAAATTGACTTTCGCCGAAACCGAGAAGAGCGACGCGCTGGTCCTCGCCCGGCTGGGCGTCTATGATGCGGACAATCTCAAGGCGGCGATCGCGCTCGCCGACAGCGGGCGCTATGTCCTGCTCGAAAACACGCCGGCCGCCGCCAAAAGCGCGAAACCGGTCAATAATGACGATTCCGATGAGAGCGACGACGATTCCGGCGGCATGCGGCTTTACAATTCGCTCTATCAGACCGCGCTGAAACAGGAGATCCCGCGGCCGATCATCGACCAGATGGTACGGATCTTCGGCAATGACGTCGATTTCCAGCGCAGCGTCTCGGCCGGCGATTCGATCGACGCCTTTTATGACGACGGCGACGAAGCGGAAGGCGGCCATCCGGAATTGCTTTACGCCTCGATCTCCTCGCGCGGCGAAACCTACAAATATTACCGCTTCCAGTCGCCCGACGACCAGGGCGTCGATTATTTCGACGGCTCGGGCCATTCGACGCGCAAATTTCTGCTGCGCAAGCCCATGGCCACCGGCGAATTCCGCTCCGGCTTCGGCGCGCGCTACCACCCGATCCTGCATTATACCCGGCCCCACAACGGCGTGGACTGGGCGGCGCCGGTCGGCACGCCGATCTTCGCCGCGGGCAGCGGCACGGTGGTCAAGGCCGGCTGGGACTCGGGCTATGGCCGGCGCGTCGAGATCGAACATGTCAACGGCTATGTGACGACCTATAATCATATGTCGCGCTTCGGCCGCGGCATGACCGAGGGCGTCCATGTCAACCAGGGGCAAATCGTCGGCTATCTCGGCGCGAGCGGCCTGGCGACCGGCCCGCATCTCCATTACGAAGTCATCGTCAACGGCCATTTCGTCGATCCGATGCGCGTGAAACTGGCGCGCACCCGCCAGATCGACGGCCGGGCCCTGGCCGATTTCAAACGCGAGCGCGACCGGATCGAGGCCCTGATGGCCAAGGCGCCCAACGCGACCCGCGTCGCCGGAAAATAAGAATTCCGCCACCCGTCAGTCGCGACGCCGGTCGACGCCCACCCGCCCGGAGCCGAACGGTCGCGGCGAGAGCGCGGGGGCCAAAGCCGGCGCCAACTCCGGCAAGGTCCGGCGCGAACGCCGGACGCCGACCAGCCGGTAAAGCTGCTTGGTCGCCTCGACCACCAGAACCCCCGCCCCCGGCAGCGACAGCTTGCCGCTCACGCGCTCGATCGCGGGGGCGAAGCGCAGCCAGGTCGCGCGGTGCAGCGGCGGCGTATAGAGCGCCTCGCTCCAATAGATCGGCGAGAACAAGCTCTCGCGCATCAGATCGAGCAATTGCCCGCGCGAATAGGGCCGGCCATGGCCGAAAGGCGTGGTGTCGAGCCGCGCCCACAGGCCCGAGCGATTCGGCGCGACGACCACCAGCCGCCCGCCCGGCGTGAGCACGCGCCAGATCTCGGACAGCAATTCCCGCGGATGTTCGGCATTTTCGAGCGCATGGGCGAGCAGGATGCGATCGACGCAGGAATCCGGCAGGGGCAGCATGGAATCGTCGATCAGCGTCGAAGCCGAGGGGCCCGCGGCCGGCCAGTTCACCACGCCCTGTTCGGCCGGCATCATAGCCAGCAGGCGCAAAGGGTGGTCCTGGAATAATTCAAGATAAGGCGTCGCATAGCCGAGCCCGACCACGGACAGGCCGGTCACCGATTGCCAGCGCCGGCACAGGATCGCGCCGACGAGCCGCCGGGCCGTCTCTCCGAGCGGCGAGGCGTAGAAACTGCGCAAATCGGTGACATCCAGCGCCATGAGTCATGGTCCGTCAAAATCGCGGCGAGGGCAAGGCCCGCGCAACGGCCGCCCCGACGACGCGCTTGCCTGGCGCCGCGCCTCGGTTAAATTGCCTGCGACCACGGCGCGACCAGGAGCATCCCATGGCGCTCGAATTCCACCAGTTTCCTTGCCTTTCCGACAATTTCGGCCTGCTCGCCCATGATCCCGCCACCGGCGCCACCGCCACGCTCGACGCGCCGGAGGCCGGCCCCATTCTGAAAGCCTTAGCCGACAAGGGCTGGACGCTGACAGACCTCTGGTTCACCCATCATCACCACGACCATATCGGCGCCGCCGCCGAACTGAAGACCCATTATCCCCAGGCCCGCGTCACCGGCGCGCGCAAGGACGCGCATCGGCTGCCGCCGCTCGACGTCGCGGTCGGCGAGGGCGACATTCTGCGGCTCGGCGAAAGCGGCGCCCTCGTCTATGAGACGCCCGGCCATACGCTCGGCCATCTCGCCTATCATTTCGAGGACGACGATGTGGTCGTGGTCGGCGACACATTGTTTTCGCTGGGCTGCGGGCGCGTGATGGAAGGCACCATGCCGATGATGCACGAGACGCTGATGCGGCTCGCCGACCTGCCCGGCGAGACCGAGGTCTATTGCGGCCACGAATATACCCAGGCCAATGCGCGCTTCGCCCTCACGGTCGATCCCGACAACGCTTTGCTCGCGGAGCGTGCGCGCGAGGTCGACGCCTTGCGCGCGCAAGGCGCGTTCACGGTCCCCACCACCATTGCGCGCGAATGCGAGACCAACCCTTTTTTGCGCGCGGCCAATCCGGAGCTGCAAAAGGCGCTGGGGATGGAACTGGCCGATCCTGTGGAAGTTTTTACGATATTGCGGGAACGCAAGAATCGCTTTTAAAATCCACGTTCGGCTACACTTTGAATTAACGCGCCGCAATCATCGTCAAATCCACGATTCCATCGGTCTGGACCTGAAAACGTGC
>NZ_JAYSBG010000313.1:0-4120 GCF_041915505.1 Rhodoblastus sp.
GAATGCCCGGATCGTCGGTCGGCCAGGGCGTGACGATCCCCGGCTTGCCCTTGAGCCGGTCGGATAGCAGGCCGATCGCCAGAGCATAGGATTCGGCGGCGTTATAGGAATAGAAGGCGTCGAAATTGCGCGAGACGAGGAAAGCGGGGCCATTCGGCCCGGCCGGCAGCAGCAGGCCGTAATTGCCGCCGCCGGACAGCGGCGAACCGTCGATATGGGTCAGGCCGTGGCCCGCCCAGAAGGCGACCGGCTTCTTGCCGCCGCGTCCCGATGGGCCGGAATAATGCGCCGGTAGCCGGACCTCGAAACCCCACGGCAGGCCCGTCACCCATCCGGCGCTGTGCAGGAAATTGGCGGTCGAGCCCAGCGCGTCCGGCACGGAATTGATGACGTCGCGCTTGCCGTCGCCGTCGAGATCAACCGCGAGCCGCAGGAAGGTCGAGGGCATGAACTGGGTATTGCCGAAGGCGCCCGCCCAGGAGCCGTTGAATTCCTCCAGCCTGACGTCGCTATGATCGAGGATCTTCAGCGCCGCGATCAGCTCGCCACGAAAGTAATCCGAACGGCGATTCGGCGTGCAGGCCAAAGTGGTGAGCGACTGGATGATCGGCCGTCCGCCAAAACTCTTGCCGAAATCCGATTCGACGCCCCAGACCGCGACAATCGCCGTGGCGTCGACGCCGTAGCGCTGCTGGGCGGCGAGGGCCGCGCTTCTATATTGCGCGAAACGCGCCTGGCCGTCGCGCACGCGCTCGTCATCGACCAGTCCGGCGATATAATCCCAGATCGGGGTGGTGAATTCGGGCTGCTGGCCGAGAAAGCTCACGGCGTCGTTGGGCTCAAGCCCGTCGAGCGCGCGGCCAAGCGTGGCCTGCGACACACCCGCTGCGGCGGCCTGCGCCTTGACCCCCTGTTTGCACGAGCCGAAATCGGCGCGGGCGGTCTGCGCGAGCGCGAGAACAATGGAAAAGGCTAGCATCCCGGTCTTCATGCGCGGGATGCTAGCCTGATTCTGGGGCGTGAAGAACCGAAAAAGCGCGGATCAAATCCAGGGACGTTCGGCCGCCACCTTCGATTCGAAATCCGCGATCTTCGGCGCCTTGACAAGCGTCTGACCGATGTCGTCGAGCCCTTCGAGCAGGCAATGTTTGCGATGCGGATCGATGTCGAATTTCACCACGCCGCCATCGGGGCCGCGAATCTCCTGCGCTTCGAGATCGACCGTCAGGGTGGCGTTGGCGCCGCGTTCGGCGTCGTCCATCAGCTTGGCGAGGTTCTCTTTCGAGACCTTGATCGGCAAAATGCCGTTCTTGAAGCAATTATTGTAGAAAATATCGGCGAAGCTGGTCGAGATGACCGCGCGGACGCCGAAATCGAGCAGCGCCCAGGGCGCATGTTCGCGCGAGGAGCCGCAGCCGAAATTATCCTCGGCGACCAGGATCTGCGCCTGGCGATAGGCCGGCTTGTTCAGCACGAAATCCGGGTTTTCGGAGCCGTCCTCGCGATAGCGCATTTCCGAGAACAGGCCTTTGCCGAGACCGGTGCGGGCGATGGTCTTCAGATATTGCTTCGGAATGATCATGTCCGTGTCGATATTGGTGATCGGCAGGGGCGCGGCGACGCCGGTCAATTTCGTGAACTTTTCCATCTTTCGAACCTGGACTTTCTCGCCCCGAATGGGGCCGGGTTTATTCAACGGATTTCAAACATGCGGTTCATTCGGCTTCGCGTTCGATCCGCTCCATATCGGCGTCGGACAGGCCGAAATGATGGCCGATCTCATGAATCAGGACATTGCGGATCAGGTCGCCGAGGGTTTCCTCGCCCTCCGCCCAGACGTCGAGGATGGGGCGGCGGTAGAGATAAACCATGTTCGGGAACTGGCCGCTGTGGACGCCTTCCGACTGGGCGAGGCCCTGGCCGCGAAACAGGCCGAGCAGCTCGAATTCCGACGAAGCCTGCATTTCCTCGACGACGTCCTCGTCGGGAAAATCCTCGATCCGGATGACGAGCCCGTCGCAGGCGCGCCGGAATCGCTGCGGCAGGCGGCGGAAGGCCACATCGGCCATCGTCTCGAAATCCTCCAGCGAGGGCGCGGCGCGCGCGGCCCAATCCTGCGCGGGCGGTCGGACGCTTCCCATCAGGCGGCGGCTCCCTTGTTCACCGCGAGCTTGATTTCGGGCGGATGGGCCAGCGTCTGGAACACCACGCAATAGCGCTCGGTCAGTTTGGTCAAGGCGTCGATCCGCTCCTGCGGCTCGTCGGTGTCGAGATCGAAGAACAGCCGGATGCCGGCGAAGCCGACCGGGGCGTCCTTCGCCACACCCAAAGTGCCGCGAAAATCGAGATCGCCTTCCGCGCGCACGGCGCCGCCCTGGAGCCGGAAATCCAGCGCCGTCGCCACCGCCTTGAGGGTGACGCCGGCGCAGGCGACCAGAGCCTCCAGCAGCATGTCGCCGGAACAGGCCTGCATGCCGGTTCCGCCGGTCGCCGGATGCAGCCCGGCCTCGATCAGGGCGCGCGAGGTCGACACCTTGCAGGCGAGGCCCTCGCCGGACAGGTCGCCGCGCGCTTTCAGGGTCACGAAGGCCGCGTTCGCGTCGGCCTTGTACTGCTCCTTCAGCGGCGCCTGAAGGGCGCGAAGGTCACTGGCGTCCATCAGGCGTCCTCGCTCACTGCAGCGTGCGCACGTCGACGAAATGGCCGGTCACCGCCGCCGCCGCCGCCATGGCCGGCGAGACGAGATGGGTGCGGCCCTTGAAGCCCTGGCGGCCCTCGAAATTGCGGTTCGAGGTCGAGGCGCAGCGCTCGCCCGGCGCCAGACGGTCCGGGTTCATCGCCAGGCACATCGAGCAGCCCGGCTCGCGCCATTCGAAGCCGGCGGCGAGGAAAATCTTGTCGAGGCCCTCGGCTTCCGCCTGTTCCTTGACCAGACCCGAGCCCGGCACGACCATGGCGTTGACGCCCGCCGCGACCTTGCGGCCTTCGGCGATTTTCGCCGCCGCGCGCAGATCCTCGATGCGGCCGTTGGTGCAGGAGCCGATGAAGACGCGGTCGATCTTGAGATCGGTCGCCTTCTCGCCGCCCTTGAGGCCCATATAATCCAGCGCGCGGGTGATCTTGGCGCGCTGGGCGTCGTTCTTGGCGGAATCGACGGTCGGCACGGTTCCGTCAATGGCGATGACGTCCTCGGGGCTGGTGCCCCAGGTCATCACCGGCGGCAGATCGCCAGCTTCGAGTTCGACCACGACGTCATAATGCGCGCCCGGATCGCTGCGGAGCTGCGTCCAATAATGCACCGCGCGCTCGAAATCCGCGCCTTTCGGGGCCTTGGGGCGGTCCTTGATATAAGCGAAGGTCTTGTCGTCCGGCGCGATCAGGCCGGCGCGGGCGCCCGCCTCGATCGACATGTTGCAGACCGTCATGCGGCCTTCCATCGACAGGCCCTCGATGGCCTCGCCGGCATATTCGATGACATAGCCGGTGCCGCCGGCGGTGCCGATCTTGCCGATGATCGCCAGCACGATGTCCTTGGCGGTGACGCCGTCATGCGGCTTGCCGTTGACCTTGACCAGCATGTTCTTGGCCTTGGTCTGGATCAGGGTCTGGGTCGCCAGCACATGCTCGACTTCCGACGTGCCGATGCCATGCGCCAGCGCGCCGAAGGCGCCGTGGGTGGAGGTATGGCTGTCGCCGCAGACGATGGTCGCGCCGGGCAAAGTGAAGCCCTGTTCGGGGCCGACGATATGGACGACGCCCTGGCGGCGGTCGTGCTCGTCGTAATATTCGACGCCGAAATCATGGGCGTTGATCGCCAGTTGCTCGACCTGGGCCTTGCTCTCGGGGTCCTCGATCGGCTTGGAGCGATCGGTGGTCGGCACATTGTGGTCGACCACGGCGAGGGTTTTTTCCGGCGCGTGAACCGCGCGCTTCGCCATACGCAAGCCTTCGAAAGCCTGCGGGCTGGTGACTTCGTGGACGAGATGGCGGTCAATATAGATGAGCGCGGTGCCGTCGGGCTGGATGTCGACGACATGGTCGTCCCAGATCTTGTCGTAAAGGGTGCGCGGCTTGCCCGTGGTCTCAACCATGTTTTTCATCCCTGTCGCGGCGCGAAGGC
>NZ_JAYSBG010000314.1:0-4117 GCF_041915505.1 Rhodoblastus sp.
GAACGATATGAGGCTTGATTCCTTCCGCATCGCCAATCGTCGCTTGCCACGTGGAGAGCCATTCGAACGTCTGAAAGCCGTAGCACGCGCAATTCTCCTGGGCTTGCCGCCATATGTCCTCGACGTCACCGAAAGTGTGAAAGATCCGAATGTCGGTCGGGAAAAGAGGCGGCGAGCAGCTCGCTGGGCTCGGCTGGTAGGTGAACGGCGTGGGGCCGACTCGCCAGTGCAGGGGCAAGCCGGAAAATGGGGAAGCGTCGCGCAACAGAGCGGGGTTTTTATAAGCAGGCGGGAACAGACGAATTTGGGAGGAGGCGCCGCATAGGGCCGAACTCAAGAAAGCGCCCAAAAAACCACCCAGACCACTGATGATCGCGTCTTTGATTTCCGCGTCGCGCCCGGGCACCCAAAGCTGCAGGATCTCGATGACCACTCCCAACAGAATCACGCTGAGAGCGATGACAACCGGGGAGACTCGGGATCGAAACCCGAATGTGAGGGCGGATGCGGTCACAAAATAGGCGATAAAACTCTCGACGGGCGGGTCAAAGCGGAGCTGTCCGCGATAGGGAGCCAGGAGCCAAACGGCTAAGGCCAGGACGGCGGTGAGCCCCGTTACCCGAAAAATGGCGGGGACAAGCGTCATAACAAATTGCTTCCTGCCAAACATGCTGGGCCTTTGACGACACAGCACAAGCTCGCGATACGATTTCAATGCCCATGCCGACGCGCGGTCGCGGCCGACTCGCATGAGAATACCCGCAAACGCCCGACATGTCCCTCATTGGCGTAATTTTTTGGGCTTTCTCAAGGGTTTGAGCGTTTTCCCCAGATGCGGCCCTCCGCAAACAGCGAGGCGGGCGTCCCGGCGCGCATCACGCCGCGCCGCTCGAGGTTGAAGGATGCCCGAAGAAAGGAAAAAGGTTCGCGCCGCATGACGAACCATCCCCAGCCAATCAAATAGAGAGCAATGACTTTGTGCTATCGACGCGAGCGTACCACGGCGCTCAAAATTTCACGTGAGAAAAAACGATGCGACTTGGAGCGCCATTGATCACAAATGCGCGACATCTGGCGTCGCGCAAATGATTGCAAGGCCAGGACAACTTGCGGTTCGCGGCCAAAGACGAGAGGAAAGCGCGATCACGCGGTCAATCGTCATCTCGAAGTTGTTTCCGGGCCAAACGCCCGCCCTCGCTCAGCCCCGATCTTCGGGCAGCACCGGCATGGGCAGGACGGAGACGCCGTCATCGAGCAAGGCGCGGGCTTCCTCGATCGAGGCCTGCCCCCGGATCGGCCGCTCCGGCGCATCGCCGTCATGAATCCGGCGCGCTTCCTGAGGGAATTCGGCGCCGACATCGACCGTGGCGGCCACGATCTTGGCGTGAAGCTCGCGCGCCATGTCGCGCAGCTCGCGATCGGCCGCGCCGAGCAAAGCCACGCTCTGCTTGGCGGCCTGTTTCGCCCCGTCCCTGGCTTTGGCGGGCGCGGCCTTCGGGCGGTCCTTGCGCGCGACCGCTGGCGCCATCACCGCCTTGCTGACCTTGGTGGCGTTGCACTGCGGGCAGCAGACCAGATTGTTGTCGATCTGGAAATCATAGGAATCATTGCTGGCGAACCAGCTTTCGAATTCGTGGCTGTTTTCGCAGACGAGGCTGAAGCGGATCATGGCTTTTCCCTCAAGCCGCGAGCAGCGAGTCGAGCTGGCCCGCGTAATCGAGCGCGAACAGGTCGTCGCAGCCGCCGATATGGCGCTCGCCGATGAAAATTTGCGGCACGGTGGAGCGGCCTTGCGCGCGCGCGATCATTTCGTTGCGGCGGGGAGCGTCGAAATCCACCGGAACTTCCTCGAAATTGGCGCCCTTTTCCGTCAGCAGCATTTTCGCGCGGATGCAATAGGGGCAGGTCGCCTTGGTATAGATCACGATCTTCGGCATCGAGACGTTCTAGTTCGGACGCGCCGCCGGAGCAATGAAAACCTTCACGAATCCGTTATAACTCGGGCGAAAACCAGCGCATCGACGCTTTGCGCCCCCGCCCGCAGCAATACGCGCGCTGCGGCGTTCAAGGTTGCGCCCGACGTCATGACGTCGTCGACCAGCACGATCCGGCGCCCTTCCGCCTCGATCCGTCGCGCCGGCGCGACCACGAAAGCGCCCTGAATATTCTGGGCGCGCTGGCGGCGGGTGAGCCCCACCTGCGGCGGCGTCGGCTTCACGCGCGTCAGCAAGTCCATATCGGCCGGCACGGCCGAAACGCCCGAAATGGCTAGCGCCAATGCGGCGGACTGGTTGAAGCGCCGTCGCGCGAGGCGGGTCCAATGCAGCGGAATGGGGACGAGAAGATCCGCCTCGCGCAGCAATTCCTCGCCGGCGCGGGCCATCCAGCGTCCCATTGGCCCGGCCAACTCGCCCCGGTCGCCATATTTTAGGCGATGGACCAATTGGCGCGCCGGCCCCTCCTCATAGCGCGCCACAGCGCGGGCGCGGCGGAACACCGGCGGATCGGCCAGCGCGGCCGGCGAAACCATCCGCCCGCTTTCGCCCGGGGCGAGATCGATTTCGAACGGCGTGCCGAGTCTCTCGCAATAGGGACGTTCGATGAAGCGCATGGCTGTCCAGCACGCCGGGCAGAGGCCACCCTGTTGCGAAATGGCGCGGCGGCAGGCGAGGCAGGACGGCGGATAGAGCAGATCGAGCGCCAAACCGCCCGCTCTTTTCAGAGCGCGCGCGCCATTGCGGAGCCAGAGCGGCGTCTCGGCGGGAAAGGGATCGAACCGCAGCATCGTTCGAGTTTAGCGCGTTCCGGCCGCGCGCAAAACTTTGACGCGCGCGGCCTCAGGGCGCATAAGGGGCGCGTGTCCAAGCCGCCGCTCATTTTCGATCGCGCCCTGTGGCGCAAGCGCCTGTCGCGCGCCCTGCGCGCCGAAAAGCCCTGCGATTTCCTGATCGCGCGCGCGGCCGAGGATCTCGCCTTCCGGCTTTCGACCATCAGCCGGCCTTTTCCGCGCGCGCTCGATCTTGGTTCGTCGCATCCCGCCATAGCCGCGGCTTTGGCCGCGCCTGGCAGGCAGGTTGTTCGCGCCGCGCCGGTTGCGGCGGCGCTCGACGGCGTCGCGCTCCACGTCGTCGCCGATGAGGAGGCGCTGCCTTTCGCGCCGCATAGTTTCGATCTGATCGTCAGCGCGCTCGCCCTGCAATTCGCCAACGATCTGCCCGGCGTTTTCGCCCAGGCCCGCCGCGCTCTAGCGCCGGACGGGCTGTTTCTGGCCGCCTTGATCGGCGGCCAATCGCTGGCGGAATTGCGGATCTGCCTCGCTCAGGCGCAGGAGGAGATCGAAGGCGGCGCCAGCCCGCGCGTCGCGCCCTTCGCCGATCTGCGCGATCTCGGCGGCCTGCTGCAGCGCGCAGGCCTCGCTTTGCCGGTCACCGATTGCGACGCCTTCACGGTTCGTTATGGCGACCTGTTCGGCCTGCTGCGCGATCTCCGGGCCATGGGCGCCGCCAATATGCTGGTCGCCGGCGCTCGGCGGCCGTTGCGCCGCGCCGTCCTCCTGCGCGCCGCCGCGCTTTATGCGGAAAAATTCTCCGATCCCGACGGCCGCGTGCGCGCGAGCTTTGAAATCATCTGGGTGTCGGGCTGGGCGCCGCATGAAAGCCAGCAGAAGCCGCTGGCGCCGGGCTCCGCCCAGACGTCGCTGCGCGCCGTTCTTGGCGACAGAAGCGGGGATTAGGCTTTTCTAGGCGCGGTCGCGCCAAATAAGGCGGCCAGGGCGAGGCCCGCCGAAACCAGCACGTTCCAGCCGGCCAGCGACAGGCCGAGAATGCGCAATTGCACGTCGTCGCAGCGGATCAGATGGACATTCTGCAATTGCTGGCGAAACGCGTCCATCGAGGCCGGTTTGACGAATTCGCCGGTGCAATCGGTCGGCCCCGGCCACCATTTCCACTCGACGCCGGCGTGATAGAGGCCGGCGCCCGCGCTGACGAGGAACATCGCGGCCAGCAGGCCGAGCACGATCTTGGCGGCGCGCGGCGGCGCGTTGCGGGCGAGAAAAATCGCCGCCGCCGCGAGCGGCAGCGCCGCGTAATAAGGATAGCGTTGTTTCAGACAGAGT